>JAJZJY010000486.1 GCA_021809885.1 Actinomycetes bacterium | reverse complement strand
GGCGGACAGCGCGGCGAGCGCCCCGTCCTGCGCCCCGTAGAGGACCCGGTCGGCGGTGATCGACCGCTCGGTGAGATCGCCGATCTTGGCGATCATGGCGAGCAGGATCAGGGCGAGCGCAGTGGCGACGAGCATCTCGACCAGGCCGGTCGCGCCACGCTCGTCGCGCCGGCGGAACGGCCCGCTGCCGGCGGTCCGGCGAGCAGCCGGGCGAGGACGGAGGGAGTGGATCTCCACACCGACCCCTATGCGCCGATCCCCGCGGACCGGTCTCACCGGGGCCGCGGCGGCCGGCCGATCGCCGCCGGCACACTGCCGCCCCTATGGATGGCATGGCGACCAACCCGAACCGTGTCCCAGCCGGCGTCCCCACGGGAGGCCGCTTCGCCCCGTTGGCCCACCCCCGCCCGACGATCAGCCTCGACGCCGAGCCTGCCGCCCCGGCGGAGGATCCGATGGTGTTCTCCGCGGAGGAGGCCGCCGAGTGGAAGCGCCTGGGCTTCTCACGCCCGCAGGCGCAGGTGTGGCGGACGCTCACCGCCCCGGCCGGGATGATCTCGGCGGGCGAGGCCGGGAGCTGGAGCAGGTCGTTCAGGGTGCTCGAGGCGGTGCGTTGGCGCAGCGCCGGGTTCGCCGAAGCGGAGGCTTCCCGCTGGGCTGGCGCCGGGTTCACCCCCGAGCCCCGCGGCCCGGCCTCGGCCGCCGCCTGGTCGAAGGCGCTCGGCCCGAATCCCAAGCAGGCGCGGGAGTGGGCGAAGCTCGGCTTCGAGCCGAGCGAGGCGGCCCGCTGGCGCGACGCCGGGTTCGGTACCGGCACGGCCATGCACTGGGCGAACGACGCGTACGGTCCTGCCGCGGCTGCCCGTGCGGTGGCGGAGGGGAAGATGACCCCGGCGGAGGACAATCCCGACGACGGTTGGGGCTGACGCTGGCGACCGAGGCGCTCCCCGGTCAAGGAGCACTCGCGTTGGCGACGCTCCAGAGCCCTGCGCTGACCGGCGGCGAGCTGGTCAGATTGGAGGTGTTGCCCACCCAGACCTGGTAGCCGCCCGAGGGCGGCAGGAACGGGAACACCGCGCATCCCTGCCCGCCGGTGGGGGCGGTCTGGGCGATGATCGGGGCGGAGAAGCCTGGGACGACCAGGCCGACGTCTTGGGGTACCGGGGAGGCGACCTCGACGACCAGCCCTCCGAGGCCGCCGACGGCTTCGGATTCGAGGGCTGCGGGTGCGGCTCCGACCTCGGTGACGCTCCGGTGGTGGTAGCCGCGCTTGGAGCGCAGGTCGGGCCAGCGGACGATCGCGGTGCGGATCAGCTCGTCTGGCGAGGTGTAGGACGCTCCGGTGGCGATCGAGCAGGCCGACCACGAAGCCGAGGGGTTGCTGAGCGACCCGCTCACCGCCGAGGCCCCCGGCGGCGTGGTCCACCCCCAGGTGAAGTGCAGGCTGGCGGTGAAGGTGAAGTTCGCCGCCTGGTAGCACGCCCCGACCCCGGCGGCATTCGCGGGTGCCGGGGTGCTGGCGTCGGCGGCGGTGCACAGCACGGGGGTCGCGGTGGCGTTGGTCGCCGGGTTGCTGGCGGTCACGTCCGCCAGCGACGAGACCTTGTTGAGCCCCCAGGTGCAGCGGGTGAGCGCCGCTCGTGCGGCCGGGCTCGGGGAGGCTCCGGCAAGTCCCCCGCACGACCCGGCCTGGGCGCCGGCGAGGACCTGGGAGGCGAGAGTGGCCGCCTGCGTCGAGCCGGAGACCTGGGCGGTCACCCGGTCCAAGGTGGCGAGGGTGGCGACGATCACCGCGGCGAGGATCCCGAAGATCAGGAAGCCGACGAGCACGTCGACCAGTCCCTCGCCGGCCTCGCCGGGCCGGGGGCGGCTCGTCGAGCTCACCGGTACCCCCCGGCCCGCCACCGGGGCCCGGTCCCGTCGCCGGCGACAGTCGCAGCCCCGGCCGGTGAGACGCCGCGGCGCAGGTCCTCGAAGTGCTTCGGGTCCCGGGCCAGGGCCCGGCCTTCGTCCAGGGTGATCTTGCCGGCCGCGACCAGGCCGACCAGCGAGCGGTCCATGCTGGTCATCCGGTCGTCGCCGCCGGTGGCGATGTCGTTGGGGATCTGGTGGGTCTCCCCCGAGCGGATGTGGCTGCGGACCGCCGAGTTGGTGACCAGCACCTCGACCGCCAGGTGTCGCTGCCCGGGGTGCTCCGCGGACTCGACGAGAGACTGGGTGACCGCGGCGAGCAGGGTGGCGGCGAGCTGGGTGCGGATCTGGGCCTGGCCGCCGACGGGGAACACGTCCACGATCCGCTCGATCACCGACCGGGAGTCGCTCGCGTGCACCGTGGACAGCACCAGGTGCCCGGTCTCCGCCGCGATCAGCGTCGTCTCGATCGTCTCGAGGTCGCGCATCTCCCCCACCAGGATCACGTCGGGGTCCTGGCGCAGCGCGGCCCGCAGGGCCTTGGCGAAGCTCGCGGTGTCGTCGCCGACCTCCCGTTGGCGGACGATCGAGCGCTTGTTGCCGTGCAGGTACTCGATCGGGTCCTCGATCGTGACGATGTTGCGCGCCGTCGTGGTGTTCAACCGGTCGATCAGCGAGGCCATCGTCGTCGACTTGCCCGACCCGGTCGGCCCGGCGAAGATGAGCAGCCCCTGACGGCGCCCGATCAGCTCGGTGAGGACCTCCGGCGCCCCGAGCGTCTCGTAGGCGGGGACGACCCCGGGGATGATCCGCAGCACCACCGAGGGGCGCTGGCGGAACAGGCTGACGCGCATCCGAGCGCCCCTGTAGGAGATCGCCGAGTCGCAGTCGCCGTCCCAGGCTTCGCCGACAACCCCGGGGGCCACGTAGGTGGCGACCGCGTGCATGTCGGGCGCGGACAGCTCGGCGATCCCCTTCGCCGGGCGCAGCACACCGCCGACCCTGTAGATCGGGGCGGAGCCGACCATGAGATGCACGTCGGAGGCCCCGATGGCGAGGGCCTCGTCAAGGATCGTGGCGACCTCCGGCGCCAGGGCCGCCTCGGCGGCCAGGCGGCCGGCTCGGACCAGCTCGTCGAAGCCGAACGCGTCGTAGACCTCGGCGCGCATCGGCATCCCGGCTCTGGCCGAGGTCGACGCGAGGCGCTCAGGGGTCGGCTCGGCGGGGAAGGCGGCCACCAAGAAGCCGTCGGGATCGACCCGCAGGCCGACCGCGTCGGCGACCCCGGCGAGCATCCGGGCGGCCCGGGGGTCGATCCCCGGCGGGACCGGAGGCGAGGCCATGGCGTTGACAGCGTCGGAGATCTGCACGTCGAGGCCTATGCGCCGATCCTGGCGAACCGGTTGCGCCGGGGCTCCACTGTCGGGCGTGGACCATCTCGGCCACGGTGAGATCGGTGAGCACGGGGCCTCGCTTGGTCGTTGGCCGTGATGCGGGGCGCCTACGTCCGCGGCTGTGCTCAGGTCTCTCTTGCGCTACCGTTCGAGGAGAACGCTCGGGCGACTCGCTCGGCTCGGATCAGCAGCTTGGCCGATGGGGAGACCTTTCCCGACAGATAGCTCGACAAACGTGGTTGGGATGTGCCGAGCAGGGCGGCGAAGGCTGTCTGCGAGAGCCTCGACGCGTCGAGTGCGGCGTTCAGTCTGGAGCGCACCTCCGCGGTCTCGTCCATCTGTTTCGACCGCGTCGGTCTCCATCGCTCCATCGGGTCCGCGAGCTCCGGGGGCGGGGAGTCGGGCCAGAAGACGACACCCCAGAACGCTCGTATCGAGACAGGCAGGCTCCTGGCTCCGAAGTAGTCTCTTTCGATCACCGCCTCCACTCGCGGTGATCCGTAATAGGAGAAGGCCCATCTGATCTGGTCCCAGCTACCGATCCGCAGCACCGAGCGGATCACCAGCTCCGAGCTGGCCTCTGGGTCGAGTGTTCGAGTGTCGTAGTTCCAGATCAGGTCCGCTATGTCGTCGGGGAGGGTCACGTCGATGTCGCCCTTCGCACGTAGTCGCCGACGATCGTCCGCAACGAGCGTTTCACCTCGTCGAAGGAGGTGTCGAAGAGCGCCAGGTCGTTGACGTCCTCGAGGTCCTCGGTGTAAACGAGCTGCTGAAGGAGCATCCGTTCGGAGAACACGCTCTCTCCCTCGAGAACGAAGCGCGCTTTGGCGGACGAGACGATCTCGTCCAGGGAGATCCCGGCCTTGGATATTACCGCCTCGATGTCGACGTAATCCCTGGCCGCCCCCCGGCGCCCCAGTGCGTAAGCCTTCATGGCGGCGATCTCCAGCACATCTGCGCATGGCTGGCCTTCGATGACGACTTTCGGTCTTCGCAGTGGGAACGGGTAGGCGATGAAGCTGACCTTTCTCCTTCGTGGCCCGACCACCACGTCGATCTGTCCCGGCTCGTCGAGGACCGTCTCGACCTGGCCGTCGGCGGACAGGACGCGGTCGGCAACTCGTAGAAAGGTGCGGTCG
>JAJZJY010000485.1 GCA_021809885.1 Actinomycetes bacterium | reverse complement strand
CGCTCCCATCGCAAGCTCGCGCACCGTGGCAGCTATACCGGGACGGTGTTCGTGAGCCCGTCCACGGTGCTCAGGGTCGCGCTCAAACACCAGGTCAGGTTGCCGGGCGAGCCGGTGCCATCGTCGCGCCCGACCGTCGGCGACAGCGCGCCGGCACCGGGCCCGCCGGCGCCCCGATCCGTGTCCCGCCCGGCGGTCGGGGACAGCCGCCCGGCCGTCGGGGACAGCCGCTCCCTGCCGTCCCGCCCGAGGATCGGCGACACCCGTCCTGCAGCCCCGGCACCGAGATCATCGGGTGGCCAGGCGGGTGATTCCCGCCCGGCCCCCGCGGGTCCGCGGCGCCGGCGGAGGGGCGGTTCCCGGTCCGGGGGCGGAGGTGGCGCCGACCGTTCGCCGGTCGAGGCCGTCATCGTGGACGAGCCGGCCGAAGTCGACGCCGAGACCCTGGAGCGCCGGCGCGGCCGGGAACGCAAGGGCCGGCCCGTCGGGCGGTACCTGATGGTGGTCCACGCCGGCCAGACCGCAACCCAGATCGCCGTGCTCGAAGGGCGGGCTCTCATCGAGCACTACGTATCCCGGCAGGTCGACGACGCCACCCAGATCGACGGCAACATCTACCTGGGCCGTGTCCAGAACGTCCTGCCCGGCATGGAGGCGGCGTTCGTCGACATCGGGACCCCCAAGAACGCCGTGCTGTACCGCGGCGACGTCCGCTACGACCGTGACGACCTCGACGCCTCGGCGGATGGCAACGGCGGCGCCAAGCCCACCCGTGGACGACTCCCCGGTGCGGCCCGTGACGCCCGCATCGAGCAGCTCCTCAAACCCCGCCAGACGATCCTCTGCCAGGTGACCAAGAACCCGATCGGCGCCAAGGGGGCCCGCCTCGCCCAGGAGGTGTCACTCCCGGGCCGCTTCGTGGTGCTCATCCCCAACAGCGATACATACGGGATCTCCAAGCGACTGCCCGATGAGGAGCGCAAGCGGCTCCGGCGCATCCTGGACGAGGTCAGGCCGGCAGGCCACGGCCTCATCGTCCGGACGGCCGCCGAAGGCGCCACCGCCGACGAGCTGCAACGCGACGTCGCCCGACTGCTGTCCCAGTGGCGACGGATCGAGGAGCGCGCTGCCACCGCCAAGGCACCCGCCCTGCTCTACCGCGAGCCGAGCATGGCTGTCAGGGTGATCCGGGAGGAGTTCAACAAGGACTACAGGGGCGTGATCATCGACGACCGGGAGCTGTACGAGGAGGTCCGCGACTACGTCGCCAGCATCAGCCCCGAGTTGGCGGACCGGGTCGAGTACGCCGGCGACAGCGACGACCCGCTCTCGGTGTTCGAGCGCCACCACATACACGAGCAGATCCACAAAGCCCTGGACCGCAAGGTGTGGCTGCCCTCCGGCGGTTCGATCATCATCGAGCGGACCGAGGCCCTCACGGTGATCGACGTCAACACCGGGCGCAACGTCGGGACGTCCAACTTGGAGGAGACCGTCTTCCGCAACAATCTGGAGGCCGCCGAGGAGGTCGCCCGTCAGCTGCGGTTGCGGGACATCGGTGGCATCATCGTCATCGACTTCATCGACATGGAGATCGTCTCCAACCGGGCCCAGGTCGTGAAGACCTTCCGCGACGCCCTGGCCCGGGACAAGACGAGGACGCAGGTGTTCGAGATCTCCGACCTCGGCCTCGTGGAGATGACCCGCAAGCGGGTTTCGGAGGGCCTCGTCGAGTCGATGTCCGAGACCTGCCCGAGTTGCGCAGGACGCGGCTTCCTCATCGACGACACGCTGTTGTAGCCGGCTGGTAGACTCTGACCCTCGTGTACGCAGTGATCAAGACCGGTGGAAAGCAGGAGCGGGTCGAGGAGGGCCAGACCCTCGCCGTAGAGTTGCTCGACGGCGAGGCCGGCAGCGACCTGCGCTTCACGCCCATCCTCCTCGTGGACGGTGACACGGTGCTGTCCCGGCCGGAGCAGCTCGGTGCGGCAGCCGTGACCGCCCGAATCGTCGGCACCGTTGCGGGGCCCAAGATCCGCGGCTTCAAGTACAAGCCCAAGGCCCGGGCCCGCACGCACTGGGGTCACCGCCAGCACTACACCACGATCGAGATCACCGGCATCAGCCGGTAGAGGGAAGCAGGATGTCCAAGACCAAAGGCGGTGGCTCCACCCGCAACGGCCGCGACTCGGCGGCCCAACGCCTCGGGGTGAAGGTGTTCGACGGGACGGCGGTGACCGCCGGTTCGATCATCGTGCGCCAGCGGGGCACCCACTTCCACCCCGGCGAGAACGTCGGCCGTGGTGGGGACGACACGCTGTTCGCCTTGGCTGACGGCAAGGTCAAGTTCGGCTCCCGCAAGCGGCGCCGGCTCGTCGACGTCCTCACCGAGCGGGCCTGACCAGCGGCGGGTGCATGCCCGCGTTCGTAGACGAAGCCCAGGTCCATGTGAGAGCTGGCGATGGTGGTGCCGGCGCCGTCTCGTTCAGGCGAGAGGCGCACGTAGCCAGAGGCGGGCCTGACGGCGGGGACGGCGGCCGGGGCGGGGACGTGTGGTTGGTCGCCGACCGCAACGTCGCATCCCTCTACGGCTTTCGGGATCACCCCCACCGCCGCGCCGGCGACGGCGTCCACGGAAGCGGGAAGGGCCGTCACGGGCGCAGCGGCGCCGACCTGCTCGTGCCCGTCCCCGAAGGGACCGTCGTCCGGGGCCGGGACGGCACCGTCCTCGCCGACCTCGCCATGGATGGCCACCGGTGGCTCGCCGCCCACGGCGGCGAGGGAGGCCGTGGGAACTCGCGGTTCCTCTCCAACCGGCGCCGAGCGCCGGCGTTCGCCGAGCAGGCCGAGTTGGGCGAGGAACGCTGGCTCGACCTGGAGCTCAAGCTCATGGCGGACGTCGCCCTCGTCGGGTTCCCCAACGCCGGCAAGAGCACGCTGATCTCCCGCATCTCCGCCGCCAAGCCCAAGATCGCCGACTACCCGTTCACCACCCTCGAACCGCACCTCGGCGTCGTCCGCTACGACGATCACGAGCTCGTCGTCGCCGACATCCCCGGCCTGATCGAAGGTGCCAGCGATGGACGCGGTCTCGGCCAGCAGTTCCTCCGTCACATCGAGCGCGCCCGTGTGCTGGTCGTGCTCTGCGATCTCACCGGCGCCGACGGACGGCTGCCCGGCGAACAGGAGTCCGTGCTGCTGGGGGAGCTGGGGCGTTACCGACCCGAGCTGCTCGAGCGCCCCCGCCTGACGGTCGGCACCAAGCTCGACGCAGCACCCGACGCCACCGAGCCTGCCATGCGCATCTCCGCTGTCACCGGTGAGGGGCTCCGCCCGCTGCTCGGCCGGCTGGCGACCCTCGTCTCCGATGCCAGGGCGGCCCAGCCGCTGCCGGTCCGCACGGCGGTGCACCGCCCGGCGCCGGCCGGCGTGGCCGTCGAGCGGGACACCGACGGGTCCTGGGTCGTAAGGGGCCGCCCCGCTCTGCGCGCCGTCGCCCTGTCAGACCTCACCGACCCGCAGGCGCTCGAGTACGCCCAGGCCCGCTTGCGCGGCCTCGGCGTCGACCGCGCCCTCGCTCGTGCCGGCGCCCGCTCCGGTGAGCGGGTCCGGATCGGCGACTTCGAGTTCGACTACGAGCCTGGGTAAGCACCCGGTCATCCAGAGGGTGACCGGCTCTCGACCACCGACTGGGAACCTGGTGTCGGCCGACCGGCGCGGCGGACGTCGCCTGCCACAATGGCGGCGGTGAGCCAGCGCGTCGTCGTGAAGGTCGGTACTTCCTCGGTCACCGACCGCAGCGGTCACCTCGAGCCGGCCGCCATCGACAAGCTCGCCGCGGAGGTCGCCGGGCTCCGTGCTTCTGGCAGCAGGGTCGTCGTGGTCACGAGCGGCGCCATCGCCGCCGGGCTCCCGTATCTCGGTTTCGCCGACCGGCGCCCCGCCGACGTCGCCGTGCTGCAGGCAGTCTCCGCCGTCGGTCAGGGTCACCTGCTGCTCGAGTGGTACCGGGCCCTCGCCGCCGTCGGCCTGGTGGGGGGACAGGTGCTGCTCGCCCCCCACGACTTCGTCGACCGCACTCAGTACCTGCACGCCCGCCAGACCCTCGCGCTGCTGCTCGACCTGGGCGTGGTGCCCATCGTCAACGAGAACGACGCCATCGCCGACGACGAGATCCGATTCGGGGACAACGACCGGCTCGCCGCCCTGGTCGCCCACCTCGTCGGTGCCGACCTGCTCGTCTTGCTGACCGACACCCCCGGTCTGCTCACCGCCGACCCGCGGGTCGACGCCGAGGCGTCCCTGGTCGAGGAGATCGCCGAGGTCGACCAGGAGCTCGAAGCCCTCGCCGGGGGTGCCGGCGAGCGGGGAAGCGGAGGGATGGCCTCGAAGCTGGCGGCGGCCAAGATGGCCGCGTGGTCGGGCGTGCGGGCCGTCATCGCGGAT
>JAJZJY010000484.1 GCA_021809885.1 Actinomycetes bacterium | reverse complement strand
TACCGCTCCTGCCCGGAGCTCACGATGGCCGCCAGCTCCTCTTCGCGGGCGGGACCGGTGAGGAAGGCGACGATGGCCCGGTCGATGACCTCGTTCATGGACGTGTTGGTGAAGAAGGCATACGCCTTGAGGGCGTCATAGTGCTCGGTCGGTAGGCGGACGAGGTAGCTGGTGCGAGCAGGCAGGCTGTCTGCCCCCTCGGGGTTGTCGCTAGCCTGCTCGGCAGTGGCGTTGTGGATGCTCACGGGATGGGCGCTCCTTGTCAGGGCTGCCTATCCAGCAGCGGAGGCATGATATCACCATATCATCTCCCGGCAGGTGGTTCGTCGCGGTGGACGGGTCGGGACTGCGGCGCTGGACCTGGGAGCGTGACCAAGGAGCGGACCCGGCTGGTGTGGGTGCCCTTCTGGTCGCAGGACTGTTGCGGCGACCCCTTCGAGCGAGGATGTCGTCGTGGGCCCCCTCGACGCCTGGCTCGCCGACGCCTTCTCCGCCGAGGCCGTCGAGCGCACCGCCGCGGAGCTGGCCGCCGAGCGGCGCAGCGCCGAGGACGCCGCCCGGGAGAAGACGGCCAAGCACGCCCTCGTCGAGGCCGACCGCAAGATCGCCCGCCTCGAACAGGCCCTCGAAGATGGCCTCCCCCTCTCCACCTTCGTGCGCCTCGCCCACAAGCACCAGATCGCCCGCGACGCCGCCGAGGCCGAACTGGCCCGCCTCCGCAACCACCAACCCGAAGGGCTCAGCCCCGAACAGTTCAAGGCAGCCCTCGTGCTCGCTCGCGGCCTCGCCGAGGCCCTCGCCGGCGCCACCGACACACAACGCCAACGGCTCTACCAGGCCCTCGGCCTCGAGATCGACTACGACCCCACCGACAAGGTCGTCCACGCTTCCGTCGCCCCGCTTCCTGTTGGGGTGAAGCGTGGTGTCGGAGTACCGACTTGGACCCGAGGTCCACGCCCCCTCGCCGGGGAAAGTCCCTGGTCGGAGCTTCGTCGTGCTGCCTGACCGCGGGCCGCGCGTCAGGCGGAGACGAGCTCTACGGAGTCCGGAGTCAGGTCCAAGCGGAGGGCGAGGCCCAGCTTCTTCGCCAGCCGGGCGAGCATGGCGACCGACGGCTCGTGGTCGCCAGCCTCCAGGCGGGCGATGGCGGGCTGGCGCATCCCGAGCTGGCGGGCAAGAGCGGTCTGAGTCGAGTCAGGCCGTGCTCTACCCGGTACTGGATGACCAGGATGGCGAGTTGGTTCGCCACCGCGGTGCGGGCCAGCTCGGCGGCTACCTCGGGGTCCTTCAAGTCCTCAGCCCGGAGCTGATCTCCGGCCATGGATTCCGCGAACGTGAAAACCAAGTCAGGCGACAGTGCGCACTCGCCGCGTCTGGAACTCCGGGTGGCTCTCAGGACGGCCCGGCAAGAGACGAAGCAGAAGCTCACCGTCCGGCTCTCGCTGTAGTACCTCGGCCAATACCGGCGGGGCCTCGTCGTCGCCGACCACCAGGTAATCGCCCGGATGGGGATCGAGGGCGACCCGGGCGTGCCGGAGATGACCGTGCACGACTCCAGGCTCGTACTCCCGGTGGTCGTCGACCCACAGCTCTACAGCCAACTCGGTCATACTTCAATGGTACTGCTCAACGGTCTGGCTCGAAGCCCGGGTTCTCCATCGGCGGCGAGAAGCACGCTCGTAGGGAAGCGAAGCGTTTCGGAGTGACGTCGGGAAGCACCACCGAGTAATGACCAGGATTGGTGAACGTCGCAGCCACCTCGAGCCCTGCGGCACGAAGCGCTCCACAACGAGCGGTCCGGATCTGGCGCCGTCGGCGGATGGCCAAGTTCGTCTGGCTCAACGCCACCAGGTCATCTCCCGGGGCGGCGAAGACCGAGACGCCGAAGAACCCGTACTGCTCCCAGCAGTCACCGGCCGAGCGGTCGAGGATGGTGTCGCTCAGACTGTTCGCGCCGCCCCGGACGACGAGCAGGAGCTCATCGGGTGGTCGTTCATCTCGAAGCAAGCTCGGCGGCGGCAGACGCATCGCATCGATGGTGGCACGCCAAACGCACCGTTGGCCATACCTGGATCGAACATGTGTTCGATCCAGTGTCGGAGGTCCGAGGTGTACTCGACGCCCACGGCGGTGTTCCGGACGGAGCTGTCGCTGGCCGGGAGCATGTCGACTCGGAAGGCCTGAAGCCAAGCGAGCCGACCACGACTCCACCTAGACTTTGAGGCGCAGCCAGCGCCCTGTCGACGTCACTCCCTGCGTCGACCACACGTTTCGCCTCGTCGATCGGCCCGGCCTCTCGACGACTTGACGATGACGGCACGAACGAAGAGATCCGGTAGCTACCAGGTCAATAGCAGCCTGTCGGCGACCACCTCGTCGCCTAGCGTCTCTCCGCCCCGCTGAAACCGACGCAGATGGCTGATGCCGCAATTCACAGCGGCTTCCCGCTCGAAAAGGCCATCAGGGATTGGGAGCATCACGCGGTGGGACCCGGAACGCTTCGTCCCATCGATCGACAGCGCCACTTTCGCTCCCCGTGCCTTCGCCGCTGCGATGTGCTCACAGAGGTCGAGCAGACTGAACGCGTGCGCACCGTAAAGTATCTTCTGAGTGTCCGTGTACGGCGGATCGCAGTAGACGATGTCATCGGCGCCGGCCATATCAATCGCCTCTCGGTAGTCTAGCTGCAGGAACTGGCAGCCGCACACACGCAGCGCCCACTCGGCTACCCGATTCTTGAACGATGCTGGCGATACAGGACTGTGCACTCCGACCGGCGTCGACATGTACCCGTCCTTCCGGAAACGCACCACACCGCCGTAGCACGAACGGGACAGAAACAAGAGATCTGCGGCATTCGGGCCGGCATTGTAGGAGGCCTTGATCGCCTCATACGCTGCGACGCGGTCGTCCGCAGCCTCAAATTGCTCCCAGCGTTGCCGGTACCACTCGACCAATACAGCTGGATCGTCCCGAAGGCACTGCCAGATGCCAATCAACGGCCCAAGCGAGTCGGAACCGACTCCGGCGTGTGGTGCCACGACACCGAGTACACCGCCGGAACCGAGAAACGGCTCGTAGTAACAGCGATAGTCGACAGGGAAGTAAGCGGCGATCTGATGGCCGAATCGCTGCTTGTTGCCGATCCACTTGAGCAGCTGCAGCTTGAACGGCGCAGGGCTCATCGTCGCCTCACTGGCGCCGTCGGTCGGGTCGAACAAGGCGGTCTGCACCTGCATAAGACTACACTCCTGTCATTCAGCTTGGAGGACATGATGCCTCGCGGCTGTGACACACACCGGCCGGAAGCCCTCGGCGCCCTCGTGTCGGCGGACGACCCGGCCAGTCCGCGTCATCAAGCGCATCCCGAGGGCTGAGCTCATCGAGGCGTAGCCTGGGGTCAACCTGTAGAGGTGCTACCCACCGAGTCGCTCGTCACCAGCACGCGGGTTCCGCACCCTGCTGGTCGCTGCACGTGCGAGACTTCCTATCTTGAGAGCGAATCCAGAGTTCATAGGGATGCCCAAAGAGTTCTGGGCGTCTGTACGCACCGTGTCCGAGAAGGCTGGCTACACCGACGGCGATGGCTTCCTCCTGCCCTCTCCCGAGGTGCTCGTCCGTACCTTCGAGAGCCTGGACTTGGATCCCACCGACCTAGTCATCGATCGTCGCTTCACCGAAGCTGGGCAGCGTCTCGCTGACTACATGCGGTACCGAGGGGATGTTCTCGCTAACCAGGTACGCGCCTGGCTAATGAATGTCGCAGAAGCCGAGGAACTTTACCGGCAGATGGCCGACCGTTACAGGCCGAAATCCAAGCAACCACGCAATAACCAGGGTAAGGCCAAAGGTGCTCCACGGTACTTCACCTGCATCATCAATATGCTTGTGGAGTCGGTTGTGGGCCTTGACTGCGATTACGACCCGCAGCAGTTAACCGCAGTGACGGTGGGCCGCAAGCCGTTGCGCACCCTCGCGCGGCGTGTTGATGGTGCCTACCCATCGGCCGTGAACCCGATTGCCTTGTGGGAGATCAAGGAGTATTACCACACCACCACTTTCGGCAGCAGGGTCGCTGATGGCGTATACGAGTCGCTCCTCGATGGGATGGAACTAGAGGAGATGCGCGAGCACACGCAGGTAAGTGTCCTTCACTACTTGATGGTCGACGCGAAGGACAACTGGTGGGAGAGGGGTCGTAGCTACCTTTGCAGGATGGTTGACATGCTTCACATGGGATATGTCGATGAGGTGCTCTTCGGCCGTGAGGTCGTCGATCGGCTCCCAGCGTTGGCGGCAGAGTGGAAGGGTCTGCGTCCGGTAGCGGAAGCTCGCTCTCGGGAACACCGCCCGATGCTGTGAGTAAATAGCGACGAATGAGTGTCACCAGCTTGGCAACCACCCCGAAGTTGAAGTAACTGTCGTCTCGGCGAGCGCCGCATCCCGGGCGG
>JAJZJY010000483.1 GCA_021809885.1 Actinomycetes bacterium | reverse complement strand
GGCCACAGGCGCCGGTGTCCTCGCCCTCGTCAGCTGCGACCCGGCGTCGCTCGGCCGCGACGCCCGGCTGCTCGCCGGCGACGGGTGGCGCCTGGCCTCGGTCACGCTGGTCGACGCATTCCCCCAGACCCCGCACGTCGAGTGCGTGAGCCGCTTCGAGCGGTGAGCCGCCACGCACGAGCGACCGGCGGGGTGGATAGTGGAACGGTGACCGCGACACGCCGCAGCACTGCGCCCAGCCGGACGGGCACGCCCCGGCGGCGGCGGCGGCGGCGGCGGTGGTGGGTGTGGGTGGGGCTGGCGTGGGCGTTGCTCGGCATCGCCCTCGTCGCCTTCATCGTCCAAGACCTCCTCTCGCCCACGCCCGGGAGGCTGTCGTTACCCCGGGGCGCGGTCTCCGACGTCGCTGCCGGCCCGTTGAGCGGGACCTGGACGGTCGGCAGCGGCTCGGAGGTCGGCTACCGGGTGCACGAGGTCCTCTTCGGCCTGTCGCACACCGCCGTGGGGCGCACCCACCGGGTCGCCGGCACGATGACCTTCTCGGGCAGCGAGCTGGTCGCCGCCGACTTCCGGGTGCAGATGGCGTCGGTCCTCACCAACCAGGCCGGGCGGGAGGTGATGTGGCGGGACTACATCATGAACACCGGCGCCTACCCGCTGGCCTCGTTCCAGCTGTCGCAGCCGATCCGCCTCGCCACCTTGCCCCCCGTCGGCAAGGTCGTGCCGGTGGTGGCGACGGGCCGGCTCACCATGCGGGGCGTGACCCGCGTCGTCCACTTCACCATCAGGGGCGAGCGGGTCTCCGCCGCGGCCATCGACCTCAACGCCGAGATCCCCATCGTCTTTCGCGAATGGAAGATCCCCAACCCGAGCTTCGCCATCACCAAGGTGAGCAACACGGGCACCCTGGAGGTCCTGCTCCACCTCAGCCGCTCCGGGCGGGGCTGACGCCACCCGCGAGGTGGGCGCCGAGGGCGGTACGCCGGGCTCCTCCGGGTGGGCCACCTCTTCGGGGCCGAGCCGGAGGGTATGACGCCAAAGCGCTTCACGAGGGCGCCGCAGCAGATGGCGGTTCGCTTCGCCTTCGGCGCAGCGATCTCGGTGGTCGCCGGACTGGCGGGGGCGTTCCTCGGGCCGCTGCCGGGCGGGATGTTGCTGGCCTTCCCGGCGATCCTGCCGGCCGCGCTCACCCTGATCGAGCGTGACCAGGGGAATGAAGCGGCGGTGCGTGAGGTGGGAGGGGCTGCCCTCGGTGGCGTCGGCCTGACCGCCTTTGCCGCTGTTGCGTTCGTTGCATTCGGTGCCGGGCTGCCGACGGCGGTCTCGCTGGGCGCTGCGCTGGTGGCGTGGACGGTGGTGGGGATCGGCCTGTACGTGCTGCGGGCGAAGCACGTCCTGGCCGTGCCGCGCTGGATCCCTGGGCGGCGGCCAGCCGCGCGGCGATGACGAGGCCGCGCAACCGGCGCATCGCAGCACGGCCCAGACGGCAGCTATCCGGTGCCGGGTGTGCCGACCTGCCACCGTGGGGTGTAGCAAGTACCTCGTGACCGAGCGACGGATCCCCCGCTGGGACGAGCTCGCTCCGATCCTCCGGCCCCGTCCGGCACGCCTCGATCCGGTCGAACGCCGGCTGGCGGGGGTGGCGTCCATCCCGGACCTGCGCCGGGCGGCCCGGCGGCGGGCGCCCCGTGCCGTGTTCGACTACACCGACGGGGCCGCCGGCACCGAGCGAGCCCTGGCCCGGATGCGGGATTGCTTCGACCGGGTGGAGTGGCGTCCTAGCGTCCTCCAGGACGTGTCGGAGGTCGACCCGTCGACGAGCATCCTGGGCCGGCCTGCGGGCCTGCCCCTGGTGTTCGCCCCGACCGGGTTCACCCGGATGATGCATACCGAGGGCGAGCCGGCCGTGGGTCGGGTGGCGGGCCGCACGGGCATCCCGTACGCCCTCTCCACGATGGGCACCACCTCGGTGGAGAGGCTGGCGGCCGAGGCACCCGGGACCCGGCTGTGGTTCCAGCTGTACCTGTGGCGCGACCGGGGGGCGGGTCGCGACTTCGTGCAGCGTGCAAGAGAGGCCGGTTACGAGGCCCTGGTGCTCACCGTGGACGCCCCGGTCCCCGGCATCCGCTTGCGGGACGTGCGCAACGGCCTGACCATCCCGCCGTCGCTCAGCTTGCGGACCTTCCTGGACGGCGCCACCCGCCCGCTGTGGTGGTGGGACCTGCTCACCACCGAGCCGCTCGAGTTCGCCTCTCTCGAACGCTTCGACGGGACCGTCGCCGAGCTGGCCCGGCGCATGTTCGACCCGGGAGCCACCATCGCCGACGTCGAGTGGCTCCGCTCGGTCTGGCCCGGCCCGCTGGTGGTGAAGGGGTTGCAGCGAGCGGAAGACGCCGCGGAGGTGGTGGACGCCGGAGCGGACGCGGTGGTGATCTCCAATCACGGTGGTCGCCAGCTCGACCGGGCCCCGGTACCCCTCGAGCAGCTCCCGGCGGTGCTCGACGCGGTGGGCGACCGGGCCGAGGTCTACCTCGACGGCGGGATCCTCTCCGGCGACGACGTGGTGGCGGCCGTAGCCCTCGGTGCCCGGGCCTGCATGGTCGGGCGGGCATACCTCTACGGGTTGATGGCAGGCGGGGAGCGGGGCGTGCAGAAGGCCGCCGACATCCTCTCGGCCGAGATCCGCACGACGATGGCCCTGCTCGGCGCCCGTAGCGTCTCCGGGCTCACCCCCGACCGGGTCGTCCTTCGCCGGACGGGCTGACCCAGGGGGCGATCCGCGCTCCGCCGACGGGCTCGACCCGCCATTCGCAGGGCAGGTCGACCCGCCCACCGGGCGCCGCTGCCGGACTGCGACGGCCAGCGCCGGCCGCGTAGCGTCCAAGTGGTGCCGTCCGTGCGGATCATCGGGCCCGGGAGAGCCGGTAGTGCGTTCGCCGCCGCGCTCTCGAGTGCAGGCTGGGAGATCGCTGGCCTGCTCGGCAGGGGTGACGACACGTCCGGCGCAGCTGAAGGGGTGGACGCCCTAGTGCTGGCCACACCAGACGGGGCGATCGCCGGGCTGGCCGCTGGCGTACGGGGGGTGCCCTCGACGGCTGTCCTGCACATGGCGGGGGCCCTCGGACCCGATGTGCTCGCCCCTCACGAGCGCAGGGCCGTCCTGCACCCCCTGGTACCACTACCGGCCGGGCCGGCCGGTGCGGAGCGTCTCCTCTCGGGGGTCACCTTCGGTGTCGCCGGTGACCCGATTGCGGCCACCATCGCCGGGGTGCTCGGCGGCCGGGCCGTCGAGATCCGAGACGAGGTCCGCGCGACCTATCACGCGGCGGCCACCGTGGCCGCCAACCACGTGGTCGCCACGCTCGGCCAGGTTGCCCGCCTGGCGGAGATCGCCGGCCTGCAGCTCGGTGACTTCCTTCCCCTGGCACGCGCCGCCCTCGACGACGTCGCCCGGCAGGGGCCGGAGGCGGCGCTCACTGGCCCGGTCGCGAGGGGCGACTGGGGGACCGTCGCCTGCCACCTCGCATCCCTCCCCGCCGACGAGCACGCCGGCTACCTGGGCGGGGTCGCCCTCGCGCTGCGCCTCACGAGGGGCGGCTGACGGAGGTGCCCGTGGGCCGGTCGAGGGCGGGATCGTAGAAGCGGGCAGAGCGCTCGTCGCTGAAGGCGTGCCCGGCGCCAGGTGAGGACGTACGGTAACTGGAACTGGGTCCGTTCAGTGCCCCGTATGGGCATCGAATGCACCCACTTCGGCTCTACGCACCCACTTTCGGGCACCTGCGCCGTCGGCGTCACGCCCTCCGTGGCCGACGTCGCGCCCTGGGACCTGGGACGCCGCCATGAGAGATCGCCCAGCCGCCGCTGGCACCATCGGCTCTGGCCACCATCGGCTCTGGCCACCATCGGCTCTGCCCGCCAGCTGGCGCTCCCCCGCGCCCGCCATGTGGAGATGGAGGCGTGCTTGACAGAAACATGCTACGTATAGCAAACTGGTCGACGTAAGTTCGTCGAACGTTCGTCGACGGCGGACGGGCAAGAGAACGGGGGGTGCGATCGTGGCACATGAGAAGAAGCCGAGCAGCGATGTTCAGCGCCGCAGCGGTACCGAGCGCCGGGGCGTCCGCAAGACGCCCGTCGTGGCGGCGGTGCTCGTGGTCGCATCCGCGTTGATGGCGGCGTGCGGAAGCTCGTCGCCGAGCTCGTCGCCGAGCCCCACCACCGCGAGCACCGCATCGGCCGGGCAGAAGGGCCCGATCAAGATCGGGATGATCACGTCCTTGTCGGGCCCTTACACGCCGCTCGGCACGAACGACAAGCTCGGCGCGGAGCAGGAGGTCAACGCCATCAACGCGGCCGGAGGGATCGGCGGGCGCAAGATCGACCTCATCGTCCTCGATGACGCGACCGACCCAACCCAGGCGGTGACCGACTACCAGACGCTCGTGTCCGACGGC
>JAJZJY010000482.1 GCA_021809885.1 Actinomycetes bacterium | reverse complement strand
AGGGCGGCGGCTCGGGGGAGCCGTCGGCCTCCGAGCTGGTCGTCGGGGGCTCCGCCGGGCTCATCATCGTCCGGCCGACGTACCAGGTCAGGCCGAAGGCCGCCAACGTGACGAGGGCGACCAGCACGGCGGCAGCGGCGTCGGCCGGGGAGCGGAGGCCTCCCGCCACGATGAGGAACTCACTGCGGAAGATGCCAAACGGTGGCATCGCCGAGAGGGCGAGCACGGCGAGGACCAGCATCGGCCCCGACCATGGGAGGAAGACGATGCCGGCTCGCAGCGCTGCCACGTCCTTCGAGCCGAACTTGCGCACCACGCTTCCCGAGCCAAAAAACGCCGTTCCCTTGGCCGCAGCGTGGGCGAGGACGTGCAAGAGGACGCCGACGATCGCCAACGGCGCGGCGAAGCTCATTCCGATGCAGAGCACGCCCATGTGCTCGACGCTCGAGTAGGCCAGCAGCCGTTTCACGTCCCGCTGCACCGCCACCACGAGAGCGGCGAGGACGAGGGACGCGAAACCGAAGGCGAGCAGCACCTCCCTCGGGAAGGCCGCCCCGACCGCCCGCTCGGTGATCTCGTAGTAGCGCAGGATGGCGTAGAAGCAGATCGCGAGCAGCGCACCCGACAGGAGGGCCGAGATCGGCGTCGGTGCCTCCGAGTGGGCGTCCGGCAGCCACGTGTGGACAGGGACGAGCCCCATCTTGGTCCCGAACCCGAGGACGGCGAGGACGAACGCCAACTCGGTGATCTGCGGTGGGAAGCGGCCCGCCGCCGGGAGCATCCGCGAGTAGAACAACTCGCGGCCGCTGCCGAGGACGGCACTGCCGGCGTAGTACATGACGATCGTCGCAACGAGTGCGATGCCGAGACCCATCGAGGCGATGAGGACGTACTTCCACGCAGCCTCGGTCGCTCCTGGGGTGTGGTCGAGCGCTACGAGCAGGGCAGAGACGACGGTGGTGATCTCCACTGCCACCCACAGCAGCGGCAGGCCGTTGACGATCGGCGCCATCAGCATGGCCCAGGCGAAGACGTTGAACCCGACCCAGAACCGACGTAGGTAGCGGGCGCGTGCGACCTCGTCGCCGGCTGGGTGGAGGTAGCCGACCGAGAAGATGGCCGTGGTGAAGTAGAGGAACGCGGTCGGCACGACGAAGACGGTGGACAGCGGATCCACCATCAGCCAGCCGGAGAGGGCCGTCGATGAGGGGTGGCCGACGAGGACGATCGAAAGGGAGAAGCAGGCAAGGCCCGCCACGAGCGTCGCCCCTTGGGCGGACCGGCCGGGGAGCACGGCGCAGACGACGACGGAGACGAGCGGGGCGGCGAGCAGGACCACCAGGACCCACGACATCTCAGCCCCGCAGCCGGTCGAGGACGCCGGTGGACAGCGTGTCGGTCCGGCGGTGGTGCACCCGCATCAGGATCCCGAAGACGACGACGGCTACAACCAGGTCGAAGAGGAAGGCGGTCTCGACGACCAGCGGGAGGCCCGAGGCGACAACCAAGCTGGTCACCGACACGCCGTTTTCCAGGGAGAAGAACCCAGCGGCCTGCGACACGACGTCGGCACGGAGCACGACGATCATGAAGGCCACGAGGATCTCGGCGACGCTCAGGCCGAGTGCCGGCCTGGGCAGCGAGCTCGAGTGGAACGGCATGCTCCCGATCGTGAAGAAGCCGAAGATCGACACGGCCAGCGCTATTAGCACCATCGTCGCCACGCCCAGGCGATGGCTACCGGCGAGCTCGGTGCCGGCATCACGCAGCACGCGGAGGATGATCCAGGGAACGAGGACCACCTTCAGCACCAAGGTCAGCCCGGCGATCACGTAGAGGTCGCCGAGCCCGTGGCGGGCCGCGACCAGCGCTGCCAGTGCCGTCACGACCAGTGACTGGAAGGCGTAGAGGCGGACCTGCGAGCGAGAGAGGGAGGAGCGCAGCATCGCGAACTCCGTCAGCAGCACGAGCAGGGTCAGCGCATCGGCGCCGTCGCGGAAGGTCGTGGGCGCTGTGACCGCTGCGAGCACTCAGCCACCTCCGAGGATCGAGACGAGGACGGCAAGCATGGCGATGAGGAACGCGGCCGCCATGAACTCGGTGATCTTGAACAGCCGCAGCTTCGAGAAGCTGTTGTCGATCACGGCGAAGATCACACCGACGGCCATGGCCTTGCCGATGAAGATGGGGATGGCGAGGAGCACCGAGCCGATCCGCTCGCTTCCGGCCAGCCCCCAGGGCGCGGTGAACACGTTGATGAGGATCACGTACAGGATCAGCTGCTTCATCGAGGACGCCCAGCGCAGGACGGCGAAGAGGGGACCGGAGTGCTCGAGGGTGCGCCCCTCGTCGATCATCCCGAGCTCGGTGGTGCTGGCCGGGGACTCGACCGGGATGCGGCCGGTGTCGTTGAGCACGACGAGGAAGAAGGCGAGCACCGCCAGGAGGTGCGCTGGGCGCAGGGCGGCGGCGACGGACGCTCGCGACGCCGCCGCCTGGAAGTAGGGCAGGTCGGTGCCGGTGATGATCGCCACGGTGAAGGTGACGAAGAGGATCGAAGGCTCGATCAGCGCCCCGAACGTCATGGCCCGGCTGCTGCCGAGCTGTGCGTAGGGTGCGTTGGTCTCGGCAGCGGCGAGCGCGACAGAGAAGCCGGCGAGGCCGAGGATGAAGCCGCCCCCCATGATGTCGCCCATGTAGCCGAGCGGCAGGGGGAAGTTGGTGAGGACGGGGATCAGCAGGGGCACGAGCAGGTAGCAGGCGAACGCGAAGATCGGTCCGGCCACGAACACCCAGCCGGCGTCCTCCGGTACGAGCGTCTCTTTGGAGAAGAGCTTGGCCAGGTCGTAGTACACCTGCAGGACCCTCGGCCCACGCCGTCCCTGCAGCCGGGCCTCGACGTGCGCGATGAAGCCGCTGACCAGCGGGGCCAGGGCAACGATGGTGAGCACTTGGAGGGCTTGGCTCTCCGCGGGCGCGAACTCGACTGCCAATCAGGTCCTTCCAGACGCACATCGCTTCGGGAAGAGGCCATCAGCCCGTCTCTCGGGCAGTTCGGATACCCCGCAGGGCCCACCGGGGCTTCATCCGGTCCCGGGCAGCATACAAGACGAGCGGGACAGGGTGCGTGCTCGGGGTCCGTGGTCAGACGACGGGAGCGGACGGCACCGGAGCGGAGAGCGGAGCGGGCGTCGGCCGGGGACCCCGCCGGCCGGTGAGCCAAAGGCTCGCCGGCGTTCGCCGGAGCAGGTCCACGCCCCAGAAGGTGACGTAGTACACGGCAGGGACCATGGCGAACATGGCGAAGGCCTCGACGAGGCCGCCGGGAAGGTGGCCCACGGCCGCTGACAGGCCGGAGGCGGCGGCCACGTCGAGGATCCCGCCGACGAGCAGCGGGTGGGCCAGGTAGACGCCGAAGGACACGTCGGCGCTGCGCTCGAGCATCCGGCGGCGCCTCTCGCCGACCCGGTCCGTCACCGACAGGCCGAGGGCGTACAGGGCGAGCGTGGCGCAGACCGCCTCCAGCGTCACCGTCGGCTGGAACACCTGGGCCGCCCTGATCGGGGAGAAGCCGAGCACCTTCATGTCGACGACGTAGCTGAGCTCCGCCAGCGCCACCGAGAGCAAGTAGGCCACCCCGATCGCCCGGCCGTGCGCCCGCGTCCAGGCGGTGACCTGCTCGAAGTGCAGGGCGGCAAGGATCCCACCGGCGACGTACAGCTCGTAGCTCGGCAGCCACGAGCCGGCGTGGGTGAACCAGATCCCGAGCGCCGGCGGCCGCCATCCGTAGTGGGCGCCGGCCGTGAAGAGGAGCTGGAACGCGACGCTCGCGCCGAGCAGCGGGGCGTGGGCGCTGCGGTGGCGCCGGAGCCAGCCGATGAGCGCGGGGAACACCAGGTACAGCTGGAAGGTCAGCAGCAGGAAGTAGAGATGGAAGTGGGCGCCGCCGTCGGTGAGGTCGAGCAGGAAGTGCTCGACCACAAAGGCGGCGCCGCGGTGAAGGTTGCCGTCGGTGAGCACGTAGATGGCGCTCCAGGCCACGTAGGGTGCAGCCACCAGCGGGTACCGGCGCCGCCAGAAGGCGCGCGGCGGGAGGGGGCGGCGCTCGAAGCTGTATGTCAGCACGAACGCCGAGAGGAAGAGGAACACCGACCGGGTGACGTGGAGGACGGCGAGCACCCCGCCGGCGGTGAGCGAGGACCGGGGCGCAGACAGCGACGTGGTGTGCACGGCGATCACGCCGGCGACGGTGACGAACCGCATGACGTCCACGGCACCGAGATGGCTGCCGGCCCGGTGCTGGCCCGGCTCATCCACGCCTCCGGCGCCACCCGGCGGCTCATCCACGCCACCGGCGCCACCCGCCGTCTTTGCAAGGTGAACAAACGTTCGCCGATAATCGCCATGGCCAGGATCGAACACAGCAGCAGCGGCCACATAACAAAGCCGCCGGCCCGGATAAGTTCTAGCAC
>JAJZJY010000481.1 GCA_021809885.1 Actinomycetes bacterium | reverse complement strand
GAGCCACGCCCGCCCAGCAGCAGCGGGCCAAGCAGCTGACCGAGGCGCTGAACGCCTTCTTCGGCACCCACAACCTGTACAGCCACCCGTAGTCGAGAGCCCGGCCACGGGTGGGTGTCAGAGCACGACCGAGCCGCGCACGCAGGACCCGCAACCGGGTTCCCCCCGGTAAGGCTCCACGCTCAACACGTCCACCTGCGAGAGCCGATGCTCGGCCATGCGCCCCAGCATCGCAAGTAGACAAACTGCACGGCATGACAACCGCCCGTGACCTGGCCGATCGCTTCCACCGCGAGTACCTCGCCGCCCACCCCTTCACTGCGACCACGAAGGGGATCGCCGGCTACGACGACCGGGTGCCCGACGACAGCGAGACGGGAGACGAGCGCCGGCGCGCCGAGCTGCGAGCCGCTCTCGGCGAGGCCCACCGCATCGAGGGCGCCGGCGAGGTCAGCTCCGGCGACGCCGTGGTCCTCGCCTGCGTCGCCTCGGCGGCGGAGCAGGAGCTCGCCGAGCTCGAGTCGGGGCCGGTGGAGTACACCGTTACGGCGATGCCGTTCTCCGGGCCGGCGTCGTTCATGGCGGTCGCCGCCCGGACGACGATCGCCGACGCCCGGGCAGCGGGCGACTACGTGTCCCGGTTGCGGGCGAGTGGCGCCTGGATCGACCAGATCTCCGACCGGCTGGGCGCCGGCGCTGCCAAGGGGCGCCTCCCGGTCGGGCCGGTCGTGGACCAGGCGGTCGCCTGGGCCGACGCCCTCCTCGCAGAGGACGTGCCCGCCCCCCTCGCCGCGCCGGAGGTACCGGAGGAGTGGCGCCCGGCGCGCGACGCCGCCGCCCGGGAGGTCGTGAAGCCAGCCCTCCGCCGCTGGGCGGACACGCTGCGCGAGCTGCGACCGCTGGCCCGGGGCGAGGAGCAGGCCGGCCTGGCCCACCTGCCCGGTGGCGACGCCGACTACGCCCGGGCCGTCCGGGTGCACACGACCCTGCCCCTCTCCGCCGAGGAGCTGCACCGCACGGGCATGGAGGAGCTCCACCGCCTGGAGGACCGCTGCCGGGAGCTCGGTGCCGCCATCGGCCTCTCCGACCTCTCCGCCCTCCACCGGGCCATGCGGGATGCCGCTGCCGCCGCCGCACCGGCCGGGGCGATGGCCGCAGCGGTCGCAGCCGTACGCCGAGCCGAGGACCGCGCCGGCGAGGTCTTTCCCCCTCCGCTCCCTCCGCCGTGCGAGGTGACGCCGATGCCCGACGTGGTGGCGACGAGCGGCATGGCCCCCCACTACTCGGCGCCCAAGCTCGACGGCAGCCGCCCCGGCACCTACTGGTTCAACACCCAGCGACCGACGGCCGGCGCCGGATGGGACGTCGAGGGTGTCGCCTTCCACGAGGCCGTACCCGGCCACCACCTGCAGCTGTCCCGCATCCAGTTGCTCACCGACCTGACCGAGCTCCAGCGGCACCGGTCGGTCACCGTGTTCTCCGAGGGCTGGGGGCTCTATGCCGAGCAGCTCGCCGAGGAGATGGGCCTGTACTCCGGCACCGAGGCGCTGCTCGGCGCCATGGCCAACGCCCTCATGCGCGCATGCCGCCTGGTCGTCGACACGGGCATGCACGCCATGGGATGGTCACGGCAGCGGGCGATCGACTTCTTCGTGGGGCACGTGCCGATGCCCGAGGCGTTCCTCGTGAACGAGATCGACCGCTACATCATCTGGCCGGGACAGGCCCTCGCCTACCTCACAGGCAAGCTGCAGATCGCCCGCCTCCGGGACGAGGCCCGCGCCGCGCTCGGCGCCGGCTTCTCGCTGCCGGCGTTCCACTCCGCCGTGCTCGACCACGGATCCCTGCCGATGCCGGTGCTGGAGCGGGTCGTGCGGGACTGGGCCGGCGTCGCCTGACCCCCGGCCACGCTCCGCACCGGAGTTTCCCTCTACCCCAAGGGGCGCTGGGCCCGGCCCGCCCCGGTCGAGTCAGCCCGGGTTGCAGGCCGCCGCCCGCCTGCCAGCGTCCGGTGGGACGGTGCCGGCCGGCGTGAAGTCGCCGGTCGAGGCGTCCTGGACGTAGGCGACGGGGGCGGGTTCGCCGGCTGCGATCGATGCCACACCGGCGAGCAAGCGGTCGATGTCCTCGCCTCGGGTGTTGATGCCTGCGCTGGCACGCACCGCTCCAGGCATGGCGCTCCTATCGCCGCCCCGCACCTCGCTGCGGTAGCGGGCGATGTCGTCGGGGGTGAGGCCGAGGAGGCGGACCAGGTAGGGGTGGGCGCAGAAGCAGCCGTGCCTCACGGCCACGGCGTGCTCGGCGCTGAGCCTGGCAGCGACGAGGGCGTGGGGGAGGCCATCGACGGTGAACGTGGCGAGCGGGAGGGTCGGCGTCTCCGGACCGGGACCGAGCACGCGGACGCCGGGGATGGCCGCCAACCCGCGGCGGAGCCGGTCGGCGAGGGCGGCGTCGTGCGCCATGATCCGGTCCCACCCGATACGGCCGAGCTCCTCGATGGCGGCGTGGAGGGCGACCGCCCCGATGACGTTGGGGGAGCCGGCCTCCTCCCGGTCGGGGGGCGCCGTCCACGCCACCTCGTCCAGGTCGACCAGGTCCACGGCGCCGCCCCCGGCGAGGAAAGGGTCGCCGTCGGCGAAGGCGACCCGCGGTCCGATCAGGATCCCCGCACCGAACGGGGCGTACATCTTGTGCCCGGACCAGACAACGAAGTCGGCGCCGGGCGGCAGGGGGGCGTGCGCGGCCAGTTGCGCCCCGTCGACGAGGACACGAACACCACGGCGGTGGGCGGCGGCGATGATCTCCTCCACCGGAGGGCGCCACCCCGAGACGTTGGACGCCGCCGTGACCGCAAGCAGAACCGGGGTCGGCCCGGCGTCGAGCGCCTCGATGACGTCGTCGAGCGTGAAGGTCCCGTCCCCTCCTACCTCGACATAGCGGCGCCGGCAGAGGCGGGCCCAGGGGAGGAGGTTGGCGTGGTGTTCGGCGACGGTGGTGACGACCGTGTCGGTGGTGCTGAGCCGGAGTCGGTAGGCGAGGTGGTTGACGGCCTCGGTCGTGTTGCGGCAGATGACGGCGACGTCGTCACCCGACGGGTCGCGCCCGGCGAACGCGAGCGCCGCCGCCCGGGCGTCCTCGTAGGCGGCGGTGGCCATCTGGGACTTGTAGCCAGCGCCCCGGTGGACCGAGGCGTACCAGGGGACGAACTCGGCGACCCTGGCCGCCACGGCGGGTAGCGCCCCGGTCGAGGCGGCGGCGTCGAGGTTGACGTACCGGCGCTCGCTGCCGTCGGCGCAGGGCACCATCGTTTCGTCGCCGACCAGGGCGGCGAGGGGTCCTCCTAGCGGCCGGGACGGGGCGCTCCCGCCCTCAGCGGTGTGCGGGGCGTCCATGGCGGGCGGGGAAGGGCCGTACCGCCGGCGTCGTGCGGCCGGCGGGTGCAGGCATCCGCGCCGAGCGGCCCTGCGCCTGGCTGGGCAGGAGGGCGTGCGCTGGCGGGCATCGTCGGGTTGGTCGCTCCACGCCCGGCGACCGTAGACCGCTCGGCGGTGCGGCGTCCATCAGGGATGTGGTCTCGGTGATGCGGTGACGGTGATGGCTGCCGGCTGGACGCCGGAGCGGGCGTCCGGCCAGGATGGGAGCATGGACGCCGCCTCCTGGGACGACCGCTATGCCGGGAGCGAGCTCGTGTGGTCGGCCGAGCCCAACCGGTTCGTCGAGGCAGAGACCGCGTCGCTGGCACCGGGACGGGCACTGGACGTGGCCGCCGGCGAGGGGCGCAACGCCATCTGGCTCGCCCAGCAGGGATGGACCGTGTCCGCCGTCGACTTCTCCCAGGTGGGGCTGGAAAAGGGCGAGCACGCCGCGCAGGCTCTCGGCGTGGGGGGTCGTGTGGAGTGGACCTGCGCTGACGTTCGGGCCTGGTCACCGCCGGCGTCGGCATACGACCTCGTCGTCGTCGCCTACCTCCACCTCGTCGCGGAGGACCTGGCCAAGGTCGTGACCCGCGCCGCGGCCGGCCTGCGACCGGGCGGAAGGCTGGTGGGAGTCGGCCACGACCTCGTGAACCTGCGCGGCGGGGTGGGCGGCCCCCAGGACCCCGCCGTGCTCTGGACGCCCGGGCAGCTGCGCTCCCTGCTCACCAACTCCGGGCTGGCCGTCGACACCTGCTCCACCGTGGAGCGATCGACGCCGGCAGGGGCCGCCTACGACACGCTGGTGACAGCCACAGCCCGGGAGCCACTGGAAGACCCCGGCCCTTCGTACTCCTGACGGCCACGCGCGGAGCTGCGCGCTCAAGGTAGGGATCCCGCTGGCCGATACCCCTGCCGATGAGGCGCAGCTCACCCCGGGCCGGCTGCCAGCTGTTGGTGCGGTGGCTGACCGGTCTGCTACTGACGCTGTTCGTCGCGCTGGCCTCGACGGCGGCGCCGGCCGGCGCAGCGGTGCGGCCGGCCGCTGCCAGGGTGCCTGCGATGAGGG
>JAJZJY010000480.1 GCA_021809885.1 Actinomycetes bacterium | reverse complement strand
CAAGACTCAGCCAGGGAGGGAGGCTTGCAGGGCGTCGATCTCGGCGTTGAGCTCCTGGCGCATGACGGCCTTGTCGACGCCGTCGAGCCAGCTCGCCTCGACACCGTTGAGGCACAGCTGCCGGACCTTTGCCGCGTCGTAGCCGAGGGCCTGGCAGGCCACGACGTACTCCCGGCCGATGTCGGTGTGGAACATGGTCGGGTCGTCGGAGTTGAGCATGCAGCGCAGCCCCCCGGCGACCATGTCCTTGATGGGGTGGTGGGAGAGGTCGGGCCAGCCGTAGACCACAGCCGTCGACGTCGGGCAGCAGGTGAAGTAGATGCCGTCGTCGCGGCAACGGGCGAGGATCGCCGGGTCCTCCAGGATGTGGTAGCCGTGGTCGATGCGCTCGCAGCCGAGCAAGTCCAGGCAGGTCACGATGTTGCGCGGCGGGGCGTCCTCGCTCGCGTGGCTGGTCAGGCGCAGCCCGCCCCGGCGGGCGAGGTGGAACGCGTCGACGAACTTCTCGGGAGGGTCGTCCGCCTCGGCGCCGTCCATGCCGAGGCCGATCAGGTGGCCACGGGCGTGGTCGCGGGCGTCGAGCAGCTCCTCCACCATCTGGCGGGCGGCGTCCGGGGGATCCTGGCGGTAGACGTCGGCGATGAGCCGGCAGCGGACGTGCAAGTCTTGCTCGGCCGCCTCGATGCCGTCGGCGAGGCCGGCGAGCACCGTCGAGATCGGGACGCCACGGCGGGTGTGCAGGGTGGGGTTGAAGAACATCTCCCGGTACCTGAGGTTGCCCAGCACCACGCCGTCCTCGAGCGACTCGTACGCGGCTCGGGCGAAGTCGTCACGGTCGATGATCGTCGACGAGACCATCCCGAAGATCGAGAGAAACTCGATGATCGTGTTGTAGTCGTACAGCTGAGCCGGGTCGTCGCTCGGTAGCTCGACGCCGTGGCGCTCCGCCAGGTCCTTGAACGTCGCCGGCCGCACCGTGCCCTCGAAGTGGCAGTGCAGCTCCGCCTTCGGGACCCGTCTGAGGAAGTCCTCGCGGAGCACGGTCAAGCGCCCGGCCACACCGCCGCCAGGGCGATGTCCTGCGGTCGCACCGGCACCCGGCGCAGCGGCAGCCCGGTGGCGTCGCGGATGGCGGCGAGCACGGCGGGGCCCGACGAGATCGTCGGGGGCTCCCCCACCCCCTTGGCGCCGTAGGGGGCGCCAGGCTCGGGCTCCTCGATGAGCGTGGCGGCGACGGCAGGCATGTCGAGCGTGGTCGGGATCAGGTAGTCGGTGAACGAGGGGTTGCGCACACGCCCCTCCGAAAGCACGATCTCCTCCATCACGGCCAGCCCGACGCCCTGGGCGATGCCGCCCTCGATCTGGCCCGTCACCTGCAGCGGGTTGAGCGCCCGGCCGACGTCCTGGCCCGTCGCCACGTGGACGACGCGCACGAGGCCGAGCCCCGGGTCGACGTCGACGACAGCGCGGTGGGCGGCGAACATCAGCGACAGGTGCGCGTCGCCCTGGCCGTCGGCGTCGAGTGCCTGCGTGGGGCGGTGGTGGTACTCCTCCTCGACGTCGATCGCTCCCTCGGCGAGCAACGCTTCGAGCTCGCCGTGCTCGTCGGGCTCCCAGGGCCGCCCGAGGAGCCGGCCTGCCCGGCGGTCGAGCTCGGCCTTCACTGCGGAGCAGGCCAGCTGCAGCGCGCCGCCGCTCATCCAGGTCTGTCGCGAGGCGCTGGAGGAGCCGGCCGAGCCGACATCCGCGGTGCCCGCCCCGCCGAGGACCACCCGGTCGACGCCGAGCTCCTCCCGCACGACCTGCTGGGCGAGGGTGACGAACCCCTGGCCCACCTCGGCTGTAGCCACCAGCACGGTGGCGACGGGGTGCCCGCCGGTGCCGGGCTCGAGGCGGAGGCGGGCGGAGGCGAAGTCGTCGAAGCCCTCCGAGTAGGCGACGTTCTTGATGCTCACGGCGAACCCGGTGCCCCGGCTGACGTCGTCGTGGTCGGCGGTGAGGCCGGCCCCGCCTGGGCGCGACATGGTGGGGTCCTCCGGTCGCCGCTCCGGCGGCAGCGGCAGGGATGCCGCCGCCCGGATCACCTCCTTGACGGGGACCGCCCCTGTGAGCACCTGGCCGGTGACGAGCGAGTCGAACCGCTGCAGGGCGTTGCGCAGCCGCAGCTCGACGGGGCCCATGCCGAGGGCGGCCGCCAGCCGGTCCATCTGCGCCTCGTGCCCGTAGCAGACCTGGACCGAGCCGAAGCCGCGCATGGCGCCGCATGGCGGGTTGTTGGTCCGGACCACGTAGCCGTCGATCACGGCGTTGGGCACCCGGTACGGACCGGCCGCGAAGCAGGCGGCGTTGGAGATGACGGCGCTGCTGGACGACAGGTAGGCCCCGCCGTCGAGGAGGATCCGGGCCTCGACCTTCACGAGGTCGCCGTCGCGGGTGGCGTGGTGGCGGTACCACATGCGGGCGGGATGGCGGTGCACGTGGCCGAAAAAGGACTCGTCGCGGCTGTAGACCATCTTCACCGGCCGCCCGGTGCGCAGGGCGAGCAGGCAGAGGTGGATCTGCAGGCTGACGTCCTCCCGGCCGCCGAACGCCCCGCCGACGCCGGCCAGCTGCAGGCGCACCCGCTCGGGGGGCAACCCGAGGCTGGCGGCGATCTGGTCGCGGTCGACGTGCAGCCACTGGGTGGCGACGTACAGGTCGACGCCGCCTTCGCCGTCGGGGACGGCCAGGCCCGACTCCGGGCCGAGGAACGCCTGGTCCTGCATGCCGACCTCGTAGTCGCCCTCCACGACGACCTCACCGGTCGCGGCGGGGTCGCCCCGGCGGATGGGCAGGTGCCGGAAGAGGTTGCCGTCGGGATGCACCGGCCGGGAGTCGAGGGCCTTCCCGGCGTCGACGACGGGTTCGAGAGGCTGGTAGTCGACGCGGATGGCGGCGAGGGCGGCCCTGGCGGTCTCCGGGTGGTCGGCGGCGACGGCGGCCACGGGCTCGCCGTGGTAGCGCACGACGTCGCCGGCGAAGACGGGCTGGTCCGGTACCTCCAGCCCGAACGTGGGCCGCCCCGGCACGTCGACGGCGGTGAGCACTGCCCACACGCCGGGGATGGCGAGGGCTGGCGCCACGTCGACCGAGACGATGCGAGCCGCCACGTGGGGGCTGCGGAGGCCGCGGCCCCAGAGCATCCCTTCCATCCAGAGGTCGGAGGAGAAGCCGAAATCCCCCCTGGTCTTCGGGATCCCGTCGGGCCGGGGGACGCTGGCCCCCACCCCGGCGGCCCGACGGGTCGCGGTGCTAGTGGTGGGCATCGGTCCGTCCCGCCTGTACGGCTCGCACGGCCTCGAGGATCCGCCCGTAGCCGGTGCAGCGGCACAGGTTGCCCGACAGCGCCTCCCGGACCTCGAGCTCGTCGGCGTCGGGTCGCCGTCCCAGGAGGTCGTGGAGCGCGACGACGAACCCGGGGGTGCAGAAGCCGCACTGCACGCCGCCTGCTTCCACCAGCGCCGCCTGGATGTCGGCGGCCTCCCCCGACGCGGTGAGACCCTCCACGGTGACGACCTCGCTGCCGGCGGCGTCGACAGCCAGCACGCAGCACGCGCAGACGACGAGCCCGTCGATCAGCACCGAGCACGATCCGCACTCCCCCTGCTCGCAGGCGTTCTTGGCCCCGGGCAGGCCGAGACGCTCCCGCAGCACGTACAGCAGGCTCTCGCCGAGCCAGCTGCCGCTCACCGTGCGGGCGGCCCCGTTGATTGTCAGCACGTAGTCACCGACCGCGTCCCACGGCGCCTCACGCGACACGTCGGAGACACCTCCTCAATCCCCGCTGGGCGATGACGCTCACGGCCTGGCGGCGGTACTCGGCGGTGCCGCGGTGATCGGTGATCGGCGCCGCCGCCTCCGCCGCCAGCTCGGCGAAGCGCCGCACGGCCGCGTCCGGCGCCTCCAGGCGGTCCCAGTCCATGGCTTCGGCGACGACCTCCTCGGCCCGGCGCGCCCGTACGGGGAGCGGGCCGACCGACCCGAGGGCGCAGCGGACCTCCTCGCGCTCGGGATCGACGACGACCGCTGCCGAGGCGATGGCGATCACCATGGCGTTGCGCGTGCCCACCTTGAGGAACTCCTGCGGGCCGCGCACCCGCCGGACAGTGGCGGCGACGACCACCTCGTCGCCTGCGATGCCAGTGCGCTTCACCCCGGTGATCAGCTCCTCGAGTGGCACCTCGCGCTCGCCGGCCGGGCCCCGCAGGGCGATGCGCGCGTCGAGGGCGGCGAGCAACGGCAGCGTGTCGCCCGCCGGGCTCGCCGTGGCCACGTTGCCGCCGAGCGTGCCGGCGTTGCGGATCTGTGGCGAGCCGACCGTCCGTGCCGCCGCGGCCAGCGCCGGGAGCACGCCGGCGAGCTCGTTGGCCATGGTGGTGTAGGTCACGCCGGCGCCGATCCGGACCTCGCTGTCGCCGGCGTGCCAGCCCCGCAGCTCCTCGACCCGCCGGAGGGCGACG
>JAJZJY010000479.1 GCA_021809885.1 Actinomycetes bacterium | reverse complement strand
CTCGGAGTGGTGACCATCCAGCTCACCCGCGCGTTCGCCGACCGCTACCTCGCCACGGTCACCAGTGACCTGACCGAGAACGTCGACGCCTTCTCCCAGGCAGCCGGCAGCCGTCCCGCCGGCGAGTCGCTCGCGATCTTCACGCGAGGCTTCCTCGCCGCCCACGCGGGGATCGGCGGGGACCTCTTCGTCGTCACCATCCCCTCACAGGGAGTGTCCCTCGGCACCCCCGGATCCCCAGCGCTCGCCGGCATCCCCTCCGTAGCCGCAGCGTTGCGAACGCCGCCGGCCCACACCGTGCTGCGCCGCGTCGCCGTCCCCGACAAGGACCCCTCCACCCGAGACCTCTACGAGGTGGTGATCGCTCCTATCTCCGCCGGCGGCCGGGTCGTCGGCACGTTCGTCAGCGCCGGCACCCTCACCAACTACCTCAGAGCCCGCTCCCGGGCCCTCGAGCTAGCGATCGGCGAGGGCGGCATCACCCTGCTCGCCGCCGCCGCAAGCGTGTACCTGCTGCTCCGCCGCCTGCTCAGCTCCGTCCGACGGCTGACCCGCACCGCCAGGGACATCGGGCTTCGCGGGGAGCTGGACCTGCGCCTGGCAGACGAGCGCACGGGCGACGAGGTCGGCGAGATGGCCGGCACGTTCGACGCCATGGTCGACAAGATCGAGACGGCCGTGCTGATGCAGCGCCAGCTGCTCGCCGACGTGTCCCACCAGCTGCGGACCCCGCTCACGGTGATGCGCGGCCACCTCGAGGTCATGGCTCGCGGTCGCCTCGACGACCCCGCCGAGGTGCGAGTCACGACTGCGGTGGTCATCGACCAACTGGACCACATGCGCCGCCTGGTGGAGCAGCTCCTGCTCCTCGGGCGGTCCCTGGAGGTGAACTTCGCCGACCTGCAGCCGGTCGACCTGCGCGCCCTGCTCGCCGATGTCGGCGACGCCGCGGCGGTGCTCGGCCCCCGGGACTGGAGGATCGGCCCGGTGCCCGACGTGGTGCTCGACGCCGATCTCGACAAGGTGCGCGGGGCGGTGCTCAACCTGGTGGACAACGCCGTGAAGGCGACGCATCCCGGTGACGTCATCCGGATCTCGGCTGCTCTGCCCGACGGCGTGCAGCCAGCTGCCGTCGACATCATCGTCGACGACTCCGGCCCGGGGATCCCCGCCGCTGAGCGCGAGGCGGTCCTCGCCCGCTTCGCCCGGTCCTGGACCACCGAGACCCGCGGGACCGGCCTCGGACTGGCCATCGTCGAGGCGGTGGCGCGCGCCCACGGCGGGCGCACCCTGGTCGGTGAGTCCCCGCTCGGGGGGGCGAGGATCGTGATGCGACTCGCCTTGTCCCCGAGGGGCGGGACGAACGAACCGCTGGACGGTCCCTGAACCATGAGGGTGCTCATCGTGGAGGACGACGGCGGCATCGTCTCGTTCCTGGACAAGGGGCTGCGCGCCGAGGGCCACGCGGTGGTCCCCGCCCGGAGCGCCGAGGCCGCCCGCGGCCACATGGACGCCGATCCGGGCAGCATCGACCTGGTCCTACTGGATCTGCGGCTCCCGGACGGGAGCGGCGAGACTCTGCTGCGCTGGATGCGGGCCAGGGGCATGCGGATGCCGGTGATCATCCTCACGGCAAAGGTGGAGGTGCAGGACAAGGTGGCAGGGCTGGACGCCGGGGCCAACGACTATGTCACCAAGCCGTTCTCCTTCGATGAGTTGCTGGCCCGGATACGCGCTGCCCTCCGCACGACAGCTCAACCGGCGGCGACGGAGCTGGTGGTGGGGGACCTCCGACTGGACCTTCTAACCAAGGTGGCGCACCGGGATGGACGCCGGGTGGAGCTGTCCCCCCGCGAATGGGCGATCCTGGAGCTGTTCATGCGCCACCCCCACCAGATCCTCTCCCGGGCACAGATCCTCAGCCACGTGTGGGACTACAGCTTCGATCCCGGCTCCAACGTGGTGGACGTCTACGTCGGCTACCTGAGGCGCAAGCTGGACGCCCCGGGACTGCCGCCGCTGATCCAGACGATCAGGGGGGCGGGTTACCGGCTGGCAGAACCGGACTGACGACTCGCCGGGAGGTCGGTGCATCCAGCGCCTATGTCACCATTGGACTCCGACCCCCTGTTGAGCCCGAGAGGCCCCATAGGGCTGATGGGCCGGCGAGACTCGGTGCGTTGGGCATACCTGTAGGTCGGGGGATTGGGGCACCTCTTGGGCCCCGAGTGCACCGAGCTCGGTGCCCGCGCGTGCCGTAGCCTCACTGGGGCCGAGCCGTCACCCATCGCTCCGCCCGCCGCCCCGACCTGGGGCCGGTCGGTGGTGTCCCGCAGGTCGAGCAAGCCGGCTCTCGCTGAGCCGCCCGGGGCGAGCGCCCTCTCGTGCCCGATCTGCCGCCATCCACTGGGCCGGCGATGCGACCGGATCCACGGTCGCCCTCTTGGCATCCGGGGAAGACACCACCGTCGTGACAACTGGCTCGTGTGTGATAGTCGATCCGCATCCGGGCGCTTCCCGCGCTAGTCGGTGAGGTGCTGGTAGACGCTGCCCCGGGGACCGACACGGAGGGCGAGCACGACGAGGACATCGTCGCGAACCTCGTACACGACTCGGTGGCCGCCGACGCGGATTCGGCGCCACCCGGGAGAACCGGTCAGGGACACTGATCCGGTTGGCCTCGGTTCTGCGGCCAGCTGGTCGACCGTGGCCAGGATGCGCCGACGTACCGAGACGTCGATGCTGCGCAGTTCACTTCGAGCTGAGGGTTTCCACTCGAGCGCGTAGCTCACGCGCTTCGGTGCTGTGCCTCATCGGCGAGGAGGTCGCCCCATACCTCGGCGTGGGGCACGTTCGGACCCGGGTCGGCTGCCGCCCGGCGAGCTGCTTCCAGATCGGCGGCGTCCTCGTCTGCCTCCAGGTCGCGTAGTACGCCCATCGGCACGATCGCCGCCACAGCTCGCCCATTGCGAGTCAGGACGATCCGTTCCTCGTTGTACTCTGCGCGGTTGACCAGCTGGCCGAGCTGGTCGCGGGCCTCGGTTACGCCGATCTCGGACATGAGACCCAGACTACCCGACCTGCACAAGTCGGGTAGTCTGGAGGTCATCGTCGCCTCGGTAACGCGACGAGGGCAGCTACCCGACAGGCACCAAGGTCACCGACGCCCAGCTGTCGCCGCTGTGCCATGCGAAGCTCATCGCTTCCACGGCGAGTGAAACCACACCTGCAAAGGGCACACGGCCGAAGTCGCGACCTCGCAAGCGAACTACCGGTGATTTGTGCGGTGCGCCCCAACCTCGATCCTCGGGGAGGATGTGTGCCTGATGCGGGGCAGGGAGCAGACAGGAAGCCGTTCAGCTGCGAGGGTTTCTGCGGTGTGTGCCTGGCTGGTCTGTAGGGGAACTCCTTGAACGGGGTGAGGGGTTCCCTGTTGCGTAGTAGGGGCCGACTCCCCAGCCCGGTCGGGTGGTTGGGTCGGGTGCGGGCGAGAGGACTCGAACCTCCACCCCTCTCGGGACCAGGACCTAAACCTGGCGCGTCTGCCGGTTTCGCCACGCCCGCTCTCCGAGCGATGTTAGCGGGCGACGGCTTGCCTCTCCCGCCGCGGACGCCTCGGAGGGCGCGCCCAGGCGCCGGTCGGCGCGCCGCCGCCGCCGGCGGCCCGGGAGGAGGGCGGCAGCGATCTCGCCGGCGACCAGTGCAACCGCCGCCGCGGCGGCGAGCCAGAGCCCGACGACGAGCGTGCTGGGACGGTAGGTCACCACGACGGTGTGGCGCCCGGCGGGAACCAACGCCTGCAGCTGCTGGCCGTGGAGGGGACGCAGGCGCAGCGGCCGCCCGTCGATGCGGGCGTGCCAGCCGGGGTAGGCGCCGATGTGCAGCTCGAGGCGCGACGGGGCAGCGGCGTCGAGGTGGAGGGTCAGGCGGGCTGGGTCCTTCTCCCCGAAGGCGACCGGCGTGGCCGACGGGGCGTCGAGCGGAGCGGACGCCGGCTGGACGCTCACCACCGACGCGCCCGGGACCCGCCAGAGGTACTCGTTGCCCACGCGCCCGACGGCGACGGCGCCCGCCGGCGCCGGGGCGCCCCGGGCCTCGAGGACGTACTCGATGCCGTAGGCGCGCCCGACGGCCGCTGTCGTGACGGGGACGCAGAAGTTGCCGCTGTTGGGCGGCGGCGCCGGGGTGTGGGTGAGCCGGGCGTAGGTGCGCAGGTACGAGAGGGGCAGCACGGCGTCGTACATCTCGGCCTCGGCGACGCCGTAGGCGGCGTTGGCCTCCGGCAGGATGCCGATGTCGGCGAACTGGGTGGCGTTGGGGCATCTGAAGCCCACCCGCTGGTCACCGACCGTCGCCTGGAGGCGGGCGATCGCTGGCGTGACGGCGAAGGCGGTGCGGCTGGTCGACCACAGCCGCGGTGTGCCCAACAACAGGAACCCCACCTCGCTGGCCACGACGGCCGCCACCCCGACCCGCGCCGCGGCGGTCGTCACCGCCCGCGGCCGG
>JAJZJY010000478.1 GCA_021809885.1 Actinomycetes bacterium | reverse complement strand
CGGCCCGAGGAGTGCACCCGACCCTGCGCGATCGCTTCGGTCATGGCCCAGGCGCACAACGCCTGGCGGGAGTCGCTGCGCGCCGTCACCCTCGACCAGCTCGTCAAGCGCGTCCCGCAGGCGCTGCGGAAGCGCAACCGCGCCAAGTTCGGCACCGGCCCTGCCACCTGACGGCGTACCGCGGCTTCGCCGCCCCGCGTCGCGCGATCGGCTCCCTTCCAGAGGAGCGCGAGGAGCTGCTCGGTCCGGCCACCCGGGATCACGCCGCCGTATGGGGGACTGGGCGGCCTGCGTGAGGTCGATCTGGAAACACTGAGGGTCGGCCCACTCAGTGGTGAAGCCGGCGATCTCTTCGGCGCTCACGATGTGCGACCCGATCTCGTAGACCTGTCCGGGGCAACGTCATCGAGGTACCACACGGCGCCCCCCTCAGAGCGCCGTCGGCGGGTCCGCCGTGGCAGCTACGGAGTGGCTCGGCGTCTCGTAGTGTCCCTGGGCGAGGGCGACTACCGCCCCGGCAAGGAGCACTCCGACTGACAGGGTGAGCCCGACGATCAAGCCGGCGGGCCGGTCAGAGAGCACACCGGCGAGCACGGGGCCAAGACACTGGCCCACGGCGAAGGCGACCGTCAGCCCGGCGATCGCCGGGGTCCAGTGGTGCGGTTGGAGCGACCTGCGGGCAACTGCGGTGACCGCGGTGACAACCGACAGGAACGACCCCCCGAACAGCAGCGCCGATCCCATGGCGGCCTCCGGCGATCGGGACACGAGCGGCAACAGCGCCCCGGCGCCGAGCACGGCCAGCACCATGGCGGGCCCGCGCCCCGCACGCAGCCTGGCGATCGGCCGCGCCCAGGCGAAGGCACCGGCGATCGAGGCCGCGCCGAGCACCACCCAGAAGGCGGTGATCCCCCCAGGACCCGTGCCGTGGCCTTTCAGGAATGCGACGATGAAGGTCATGTAGGCGATGTAGCCAGCCCCGAACAGGCCGTAGGAGACGAGGACCGGTCCGAGGTGCCGGGCCGGCCAGCGCCTGTCGGCGACAGGCGGCGCCGGTGGCTGCGCGCTGGCCAGGGCGACAGGGGTCGCGACGGCAAAGGCCACGGCGCCGAGCACCGCGAGCAGGACCCATCCCCATCGCCAGCCGTCTGTGAGGCTCGTGGCGGCAAGAAGGTACGGGATCGCGAGACCCGACGCGACGATCCCCGCCCCGCCCCCGGCGAAGTAGATGCCGAGCAGCGTGGCTGCCCGGTGGGGGGAGATCGCCGAAGTGGCCGCAGCGGCGAGCCCCGCACCGGCGATGAAGGTGAGCGCGCCAGAGGCCCCGGCGACGGCGCGCAACGCGACCAGCACCACCGTGTTGCCCGTACCACCCGTGGCGAGAAGTGCGAGCACGGTGACCCCAAGGCTGGCAACGAAGACCCGGCGTGCCCCATAACGACGCTCGGCGACCGCTGCCAGGAGCGCCCCGGCAAGGTACCCGAGGGCGTTCGCGGTGTTCATCGCACCCGCGGTGGCGAAGGACCAGTGCAGATCGGCACGCATCGAGGGAAGCAACAAGGCATAGGCGAAGCGGGCCAGGCCAAGCGCGACCGCGGGCCCGAGCGCTATCCCGAAGGCGATCGCAAGCCCGCTCGGAGTACCGGAGGTCCGAACCGGCAAGAGTTGCTGCCAAGCTCGACGGGCAGAGACGGTCGGCATGGTTCCATCACAGCTCTTCCGCAGCAGCGCGGCCAGACGGAATCGGCGAACGGACCTTCCGAGCTTCCGAATGCCGGTGCGGATGAGCTTACGGTGGTACGGCGTAGCATCGGAGCCGTGGAGCTACGGAACCTGCGAACCTTCCTTGCGGTGGCTGAGGAACTGCACTTCGGGTCGGCGGCCGATCGGCTGTTCCTCTCTCCCCCGGCGGTCACCGAGCACATCCAGGCACTCGAGCGCGAGGTCGGCGTGTCGTTGTTCGAACGCAGCCGGCCCGTACGGCTCACGGAGGCTGGTGCCGTGTTGGTAGGCCACGCACGGGACACCCTGGCCCACGCGGATGCCGCTGTGGATGCTCTTCGCGAGTACAGCACCGGCGAGGCTGGCCATCTGCGGGTGGGGATCCTGTCCAACGGCGCCGGGCTCCTCACCCCGCTGATCATTCGATCCTTCATGGAGGCTCATCCTCTGGTGCGGGCAAGCCTTGTTCGCCTGAACTTCCGCAACCACCTGACCGCGCTGCTCGAGCACCGTGTTGACGTCGCCTTCGTGCGCCCAGCACCCGACGATGATCGGGTGCGGGCGATCCACCTGTCCGAGGAGCAGCGCGTGGCCATGCTCCCCGCTGGGCATCCGATGGCCGATGCAATTGAGGTTCCAGCCGAAGACGTGCTCGACGAACCCTTTGTGGGGGTGGCTGACGGCGTACCCGGCACCTTTGTCGAGTATCTCCATCTGCGGACTCTCCGTGGCGGCATCGCGCCTCGCACCGTGGATATCGGCTGTGGCGACGTGACCGACGTGCTTGCTGCGGTATCGGCAGGGCGCGGCGTCGCGAGCGCCGTGGAGTCGTTTCGGGGGTACGAGAACTGGCCCGGGGTGTCCTATGTGACGCTCATCGGTGCTGGAGCGAGCTCCAACGTTCTCCTCAGCCGTGCCGAGGACCCGTCGCCGCTCGTCGCCTCCTTCGTCTCCATCGCAGATTCGACCTGCCGCGCCCCAGGTGGATTGCCCGCCCTGCCCAACAGGGTCACGGCGGGCAACGTAGCCGCCAGTGCCGGAGGAGACGATAATCGCTGAGCAACTCCATGCGCTGATGCGTCGACCGATCGTGGTTGCGCCCATGGGTGGCGGTCCCTCCAACCCGGCGTTGGTCGCTGCCGCAGCCGATGCCGGAGCTCTTGGGTTCCTCGCCGCGGGCTACAAGACGGCGGAGGCGATGGCTGCGGAGATCGATGCCGTCCGGAAGTCGACCGGAGAGGCCTTCGGGGTCAACGTCTTCGTCCCGGGGAGACCGACTGCTCAGCCAGGAGAGGTCGGGAGATACATCGCGTCGCTGTCACGCGACGCCGTGGAGCTCGGCGTCGATCTCGGTGACCCTGGGTGGGATGACGACGACTGGGCGGCGAAGATCAGCGTCCTTCTCGCTGATCCACCACCTATCATCAGCTTCACGTTCGGATGCCCGCCACGCGAGATCGTTGGCGCCTTTCGAGTGGCTGGCTCGATGGTTGCCGTCACGGTCACGGACCCCGGCGAAGCTCGGCTTGCCGCCGATGCGGGCGCCGACTGCCTCTGCGTCCAAGGCGCCGAAGCCGGCGCGCATCGTGGCACGTTCACCAATGACGGGGGTACCCAAGCAGACCTCGATCTCGGAGCCCTCGTCTCCGCTGTCGCCAGTGTCACCGACCTCCCACAGATTGCCGCCGGGGGGATCATGAGCGCCTCGGCTGTCGCGGCGGTCTTGCACGCCGGCGCAGTCGCAGCCCAATGCGGGACGGCGTTTCTCCGTTGCCCAGAAAGTGGCGCCCACCCAGCGCACAAGGCTGCTCTCGTCGACGGCCGGTTCGGGTCGACTGCCCTCACCCGTGCCTTCAGCGGCCGGCCCGCCCGAGGCTTGGCCAACCAGTTCATGGCCGATCACCCGGACGCTCCCGCCGCGTACCCCGAGATCAACAACGCCACCCGACCACTCCGCGCTGCCGCAGCCAAAGTCGGAGACGTGAACCGGATGAGCCTGTGGGCCGGCAGCGGATTCAAGAAAGCGCTCGCCCGCCCAGCGGGAGAGATCGTTGATCTACTCTGGCCAGAGCACGGGCGGCGGTAAGCGCGGCGGTCGTGCTCTGCTCAAAGCGAGCGTGGCCCGCACACCCGTGTCCGTGGCCACGCCTGCCGAGCTCGACACCGGGAGTGTGCGATCGAAACTGCGACGGGGCGCTCGCATGACAGCGCAGACCCGAGGGCAAGCCTCGTCGGCGAGCTGCGGACCACTGTCGCAAGGGTCCGCGCCATCATTCCGAGCCGATGCCCGCTGGACGATCTGGTTCGACCGAGGTGGGTAGAACCCCAAGGTCTTCAAGGACTCACCGCGCCGGGCTGACATCCCAACCTAGGGCCCGCGGGCGACTCCTTGAGCGGGCACCCCGACCCATTTCGCCAGTACGGGTGTCCCCGAGCTGAGCGCCAACAGCTCGAGTAGCTGGAGAAGCCCCAAGGCCCGTTGAGTAGGGCAGCTGCATCGCGCTGCATAGGGGCATGCCCTGTGCAGCGCCCGGGCGCCGGCTGCCTCGACATGCAAAGCTCCAGCGTGCCGGCCCGCCCGCGCCCTGGCGCGCCGCCTTTTTGCCCTATGCAGGAGTTGAGTAGGACCCCACAAACTCGCCCCATTAACGACAAGCCGCCGACCCAAACATGCTGGTCAGCGGCCTGTGCATACGCAAAGAGGCGCGAAAAACGCCGATACTTGGTGGCGGGGGCTGGATTTGAACCAGCGACCTCTGGGTTATGAGCCCAACGAGCTACCTGA
>JAJZJY010000477.1:1920-4509 GCA_021809885.1 Actinomycetes bacterium | reverse complement strand
CGGCATGGCGTCGGTCGACCCCGGCCAGCGCCAGGTCGACCAGGCAGGGTTCTCCTTCTGGGTGTCGACCGCCCTCATCATCGCCCCGTTCACCACCGGCGTGCTGATCGGGGTGCTCGGGATCAAGGACATCTTCGCCCTCTTCGCCATCATGGCCGGGGTGGCCGCCCTCCTCCTCGTCCCGATGCGCGGCAACCTGGGCCTGAAATACGTGGGGCACCGCTCCGCCGAGGACGGCGAGCGGGGGCCAGGGGGGCTCGCGTTCTTGTTCCACAACAAGAACGCCACCTTCAACGCCTCGCTCATCGCGGCGCTGGGCAACAAGGTGCCCTACTTCATCGTGCTGTCCTTCGGGGTCCTCTACGGCAAGACCCTCGGCTTCTCGGCTCGGGAGATCTTCTACCTGATCGCGCTGATGTTCGTGTTCAACGTCGGCGCCCGCTTCGTCGTGATGGTGCGCTCGCCGATCGCCAACAAGGTGGCGGTGATGGTGATCGCCATGGGCTTCGCCGCTGCCGCCGCGCTCGCCCTCGCGCTCACCCCCGCCGTCCACGACCTCTTCTACCTAGTGTTCCCCTTGGCCGGCATCCCCGAGGGGACGCTGTGGCCGATCGGCCTGCAGGTGGCCAACACCACCTTCAAGGCCCACGAGGTGGCCTCCTCGACCGCCTTCTTCTCCTCGGGGATGATGATCATGGCGGCGTTCATGCCGATCGTGGGGCTTCTCGCCACGTCGGTCAGCTACACGGTGAGCTTCTGGATCTTCGCCGCCGTCGTGGTCGTCGCCCTCGTGGCGCTGCTCGCCTACGTCGCGGCCCATGGCCTGCTGCGATCCCCTCGGCCCGCAGCTGTGGCCGCCGCTGGGCCGGATGTCGTGTCGGTGCCCGATCCCTCTCGCACCCAGCCGACGCCGACAGAGCCAGGGGCCGCAACGACGCTGGCCGGGCTCGCGGCGCCTGGCGCTCCAGCCCAGAAGGAGGACCACCGTGGCCAAGCTCGTTGAGCACCAAGTCGAGCACCCTGAGGACGCCGCTCCGGTCTCGGCGCCGGCGCCACCGCTGGCCGTGCCGCCAGCTGTTGCCGTTGGGGTGGCCGGTCTGAGCGCAGCCGAAGTGGCCGAGCGCCTGGAGCGCTTCGGCCCGAACGCCATCGTCGAGGCGCCGCCACGCACCTGGGCGCTGCTGGCCCACCGCTTCTGGGGTGTGATCCCCTGGATGCTCGAAGCCGCCGTCGTCATCGACCTCGTCCTGGGCCGTTACGCCGAGGCGGGGGTGATCGGGGCACTCTTGGTGTTCTCCGCCGGCCTCGGCTTCTACCAGGAGCGCCGCGGCAAGAAAGCCGTCGCGCTGTTGCGCTCGCAGCTGACCGTGAGCGCCCGGGTGCGACGCGACGGCACCTGGCAGACCCTGCCCGCCACCCAGCTCGTCCCCGACGACCTCGTCTACCTGCGCGCCGGCGACGTCGTCCCCGCCGACGTCGCGCTCTCGGACGGAGTGGTCTCCCTCGACCAGTCCCAGCTGACCGGCGAGTCGCTCCCGGTCGAGGCCCGAGCCGGCGCCACGGCCTACGCCGGCTCCCAGGTCGCCCGGGGCGAGGCCTCCGGGGTGGTGACGGCCACCGCCGGGCGGACCCAGTTCGGAAAGACCGCCCAGCTCGTCCAGCTGGCCCGCGCCCCCAAGCGCCTGCAGCTGCTCACCGTGTCGATCGCCAAGTACCTCCTCGCCCTCGACGTGGTTCTCATCGCCATCGTCATCGGCGCGGCGATCTGGAAGGGCACGACGCTGTCCAACACGCTGCCGTTCGCCCTGATGCTGCTCGTCGCCTCGGTGCCGGTCACCCTTCCGGCCATGTTCACCATGTCGGCCGCGATGGGGGCGGCCAACCTGTCGAAGAACGGGGTGCTGGCAACGCGCCTGTCCGCCATCGAGGACGCGGCGACCATGGACGTCATCTGCGTCGACAAGACCGGCACCGTCACCGAGAACCGCCTGTCGGTCGGGACCGTCGCCCCCGTCGGCGACACGAGCCCCGACCAGGTGCTGGCCCTGGCGGTCGCAGCCTCAGACGAGGCCACCCAGGACCCCCTCGACCTCGCCATCCTGGCCGAGGCTAGAAAACGAGGCCTCGCCGACGGCCAGGCGCCGAAGCGGCTCGCCTTCGCGCCCTTCGACCCGGCCACCAAACGCTCCGAGGCAGACGTCCGATCCGACGGTGTCACCACGCATGTGGTGAAGGGCGCCCCGCGCACCCTGGCCGAGCTGGCCAAGGTCCCCTTCGAGACGGTCGAGCCCGACGTCGAAAGACTCGCAGCCGACGGCGCCCGGGTGCTCGCCGTCGCCAGCGGCCCCCAAGGGGCCCTGCACCTCGACGGGTTGATCGCCCTGGCCGACCCGCCCCGGGCGGACTCCGCCCAGCTCGTGAAGGCCCTCGGCGCCCAAGGGGTGCGGGTGGTGATGGTGACCGGGGACTCCGAGGCCACCGCCCGCGCCGTCGCCCAAGAGGTCGGCATCACCGGCGAGGTCGCCCCCCCAGGCGCCATCAGCGAGCACCTCGACGCCGAGACGGCCGAGCGCTACTCGGTGTTCTCCG
>JAJZJY010000477.1:0-1910 GCA_021809885.1 Actinomycetes bacterium | reverse complement strand
GTGAAGGCCCTCCAAGACGCCGGGCATGTCGTCGGGATGACCGGCGACGGGGTGAACGACGCCCCCGCCCTCGGCCAGGCCGACGTCGGGGTGGCGGTCGCTTCGGCCACCGACGTGGCGAAGGCCGCGGCGAGCCTGGTGCTCACCAAGGAGGGCCTGGGCGAGATCCTCATGGCCATCAAGGGCAGCCGCAACATCTACCAGCGGATGCAGACCTGGACCACCGCCATGATCACCCGCAAGGCCGCCATCCCGCCGTTCCTCGCGCTGGCGCTCCTCGTGTGGGGGGCCTTCGCCCTCACCCCGCTGCTGGTCGTGCTGTTCATGCTCCTCGGCGACATCGCCACCTTCGCCCTCTCCAAGGACAACGTCGTTCCCTCCACCCGGCCCGACCGCTGGGTGGTCCGCTCGCTGGTGACCACCGGGCTCGGCTTCGCCACCCTGCTGTTCCTGGCCAGCGGGACGGTGTTCTGGGTCGCCCACTACGGCCTCGGCTTGAGCATCGCCCAGACCCAGACCGCCGCCTACCTGTGGCTCGTCTTCGCCGGCGGCCAGACCGCCCTCTACCTCGCCCGGGCCCGCGGCGTGTTCTGGGCCAAGCCCTACCCCGGCAAATGGCTCGTCTGGGCGAGCGTCTTCGACATCGCCGTGGCGGTGGTGATGGCCAACCAGGGATGGCTCATGCACCCCCTGTCGATCGCCTGGATGGCCAGCCTGCTCGGCGCCGCAGTCGCCTACCTCGCCCTCGGCAACGCCTTCCGGCTCGGCGCGGCAGCCGTCATCCGGCGCGTCGGACCGACACGGGCGGCACGGGCCGGGAGCTGAGCACGGCGACGCCCGTGCCCATACAACAACGAGTGGAAGGAGGCGGCATCTGATGCCCGGACACCCATGGCACTACGGGCCCCACTGGGGCTACTACCACAGCGAGGTCGAGATCGACCGGGAGAAGGTCACCGAGGCGACCAAGGCACTGCTCGCCAAGGCCACCACCGGCGATGCCTGGACCGACCCCCACGGAGGAAGGCACATCCCGCTCCTCGTCGATCACGAGATCGTGGGCAACCTGTGGGACGACGCGGCCCTCACCTCGCTCGAGGTCGCTGCCTACTGGGCAGCCCCCTTCGGCGTGAAGGCCGAGCTCTCCCACAACGGCAGGATCGTCGGAATGGTCTGGGTCAACGTGTAGGAGACCCGCGTCGGCCGCATCGGCGGAGTGGCGTGGGGGTGCACGCGCGCCCCCGGAGACGAACATCTCGCTTCGACTGCTCAGCTCCGAGGCCGGCGATTCCGACGGCGATTTTCCCATGCGGCCAGAGCGCCATTCGGAGGTGAGCTTGATGAACTTGCGCCTCGTTGGTTGCAAGCACGATAAGGGAGCGGACACGGCGCCGGAGGCTGTCATCCTGCGGCACGAACTGGGTCGGTGAAGCCGACGACCGTGTCGGTGCCCCATTGGGCGCCGACGGTGGTCGGGAAGGGCTCGGTCCTGACGTCGGCGCCCGTGTGGGGGGCGTCGACCATGATTGCCTGGCCGTCTTGGGTGCCGACGTAGATCCCGACGTGCGACACTGCCGACGATCCCTGGCCGAAGAAGACGAGGTCGCCAGGCTCGAGCGGCTCGCCTGGCGTCAGGGGTGGTCCGGTGTCGTATTGGTCTTGGGCGACGCGGGGCAGGCTGATGCCGGCGGCGTGGTAGGAGGCTTGGACGAGGCCGGAGCAGTCGAAGCCGACGCCGGGGGTCTCCCCGCCCCAGACATACGGGGTGCCGACTTGGGCGAGGGCCCAGTCGACGGCGATCCCGCCGGCCGTGCCGGCGGCCACGGTCTGTGCTTGGGCCTGCCCGTAGGACTGGGCGAGGGAGAGGACCTGGGCGACGTAGGAGTCGGAGTGGTTGAAGGCGAACACGG
>JAJZJY010000476.1 GCA_021809885.1 Actinomycetes bacterium | reverse complement strand
TCGCCGGGGCGGTCAACAACTTCCTCTACTGGATCACCAACCCGGTGTGGATCGGCGGGACGCTCGCCCTGTCCGCCATCGCCGGCATGGAGATCTTCTGGAACCACGGCAACAACTTCTCGACCGCCGGGTTCATCATCGTTGGCCTCATCTTCATCTGGATCACGGTGACGGGAGCCATCGTCTCGTTCAGCTACGGCAAGTGGATCCCGACCGTCGGCGCCTTCGCCCGGTTCTTGCTCCTCGGCCTCTTCAGCGTCTCGGTGATCGCGTTCGCCATCGAGCACGGCGTCCACGGCCTCGGCGCCGGGAGCTACAAACCCAACAGCACCGGGTTCATCGTGCTGATCGGTGTGCTGCTCTTCAACTACGTGGGCTTCGAGTTGCCCAACTCGGCCGGCGACGAGATGACCAACCCTCAGCGCGACGTGCCCTTCGCCATCATGCGCTCCGCTGTCCTCACGGTGGTGCTGTACGCCGTCCCCGTCCTCGGCATCCTCGTCGTCCTGCCCCCGAGCGCGATCAGCGGCTTCTCGGGCTTCGCCAACGCCTTCCACAACGTGTTCAGCGTGTGGGGCGGCTCGCTCCAGCACGGCACCCTCACCGGCGCGGGGGCCGTCCTCGGCAACGCCTGCCTGCTCGGGTACATCGTCTGCCTCATCACCTCGGGCACGACGTGGATCATGGGCGCCGACCGCTCCCTCGCGGTGTCGGGCTACGACGGCGCCGCGCCTCGGTCGCTCGGTGTCATCAGCGAACGCTTCGGCACGCCGGTGCGCGTCAACATCCTCTCCGGTGTCGTGGCCACCGCCTTCCTGCTCGCGGTGCACTACATCAGCAGCGGCAACGCCGCGAAGTTCTTCAGCGTCGCCCTCGGCATCACGGTGAGCACGACGCTGATCAGCTACCTGCTGATCTACCCGGCGGCGTGGCAGCTGCGGCGGTCCCACCCGGAAGTTCCCCGCCCGTACCGCATGCCTGCGCACCGGGCACTGACCGTCGTGCTCATGATCCTGCTGGTGATCTCGGTCGTCGAGCTCATCGCTCCGGGCTTCGGCGCCGGCCTGTTCGCCAGCCACGCCGGGTTCTTCACCTCGGCGTTCCGCGTCAGCGGCTGGACCTACGCGCAACGCTGGACGTACCTCCTGGTGGAGCTGATCCCCGTACTGTTCTTCATCCTCGTGGGCGTGGCGTTCTACTTCTCCGGTGCCTCGACCCGCCGTGACGTGGTCGCCGCATCCGCGCAGGCGAGCTTGCAGCCGGAGTTCGACTGACCGCACGCCGCCTCGTCGAGGTCGCCCCCGGCGTCCTCGTCGCGACCAGCCGCCGTTACGCCACCACCTCGACTTTCGTGGTCGCCGGCGGCCACGTGCTCGCCGTCGACCCCGCTTGGGACCCCGACGAGCTGGCGGCCCTGGCCGAGGAGGCGCCGCGGCCCGACGCCGGCGTGGCAACCCACGCCCACCACGACCACCTGCTGTGGCACCCGGGCCTCGGCGACGCCCCACGCCATGCGTCGGCGACCACAGCGCGCCTCGCCGCCGAGCGCCGCCCCCAGCTCCTCGCCGCTCTCGCGTTCCCTCCCGACCTGGCGGCTCTGGTCGGGGCGGTGACGCCAGCAGCTGCCGGCCCGCTGCCCTGGGACGGCCCCGACGTCGAGCTGGTCGGCCACGACGGCCACATCCCCGGCCATGTGGCGGTGTGGATCGCGGAGAAAGGCCTCCTACTCGCCGGCGACATGTTGAGCGACGTCGAGATACCCCTCCTCGAGGAGGGCCCGGATCCTGTCGCTGCCTACGCCGGGGCAATGGACCGTCTCGCCCCCTACGTCTCCCGTGCCCGCCTGCTCGTCCCCGGGCACGGCTCTCCGACGCAGCGCCCGCTCGACCGGCTCGACGCCGACCGCCGCTACCTCGACGCCCTCGTCGCCGGCCGCCCTCCCGACGACGCCCGCCTTGCTCTCCCGGGCATGCCCGACGCCCACGCCGCCAACATGCGGTGGTTGGCGAGCGAGGAGCCGTCGTCGTCGTGAGCCACGACCCGCGGTTCGGGATGGCGCCGCCCTACCAGCGCGACCGCCGGCCCTGACCTCAATCCCGGGTGCGGCGCCGAGCGCCGATCGTCCTGTCGAAGGCTGCGCCTTTCTTCTTCCGTGCGGCGGCTACGCATCGCCGTGCACTACGGCGCCGCCGGCGACGGTCAGGGCCACCGAGGTGTCGCCGATCTCGCCGGGCGGGATGGTGTAGAGGTCCTGGTCCAGCACGGCGATGTCGGCCCGCCGGCCCGGGGTGACAGCCCCGAGCAGCTCCTCGTCCCCGTTGACGTAGGCGACACCGGCGGTGAAGGCGTCGACTGCGTCGGTGACGCTCAGCGCCTCCCCCGGCCGGAACGGGTCCTGCGTCTCCGGCCGACCCGGCCGCCCGAGCCGCACGGACAGCATGCGGTTCACCGCCACGTGGATCTCCTGGATCGGGTCGGGGCTCGAGACGGGCCAGTCGCTGCCGAACGCGACCCTGGCGTTGCGGCGCACCAAGGACGCGATGCTGTACTGCCATCCGCTGCGCTCCTCACCCACGAAGGGGATCGTGAGCTCGTCCATCTGGGGCTCGTGGCACGCCCACAAAGGCTGGAAGTTGGCGATGGCACCGAGGGGGGCGAAGCGGTCGAGGTCGGGCGGGGCGATGAACTGCAGGTGGGCGAGGTGGTGGCGGCCTGCGCCTCGGCGCGCCACGGGGATCCGCTCCAGCGCGTCGAGAGCGGTCGTCACCGCCCGGTCGCCGATGGCGTGGAAGTGGACCTGGAATCCCTGCTCGTCCAGCGCCGGCACAGCGGCAGCCACGACCTCCTCGTCGATGAACAGGCTGCCGCGGTGGCCACCCGAGCCGGCATCGCCGACGTAGGCGCGGCTCATCGCCGCTGTGAACGTCTCGCAGACGCCGTCGAGCATCATCTTCACGGCGCGCGCCCGGAACGGCCCGTCGCTCGCCGCCTCCCTCCGGCTGAGGAGGTCCGTGATCTGCTCGAGACCCCTGTCGCGCCGCCACCACAGGGCGCCGACCACCCGGGCGGTGAGCCACCCCTCCGCTGCTGCCTGCCGGTAGGTGGTGTAGGTGTCGCGCATGCCGAGCTCGCCGGCGTCGCCGACGATGGCGTCCTGCCAGTGGGTGATGCCCAGCGAGTGGAGGTGGGCCTGCGCCAGGCGGAGCCCGGCCGCAAGCTCAGCCTGGGTCGCCAGGGGGACGACGCGCTGGACGAAGTCCATCGCCCCGTCGTGGAGAGCGCCGGTGGGACGCCCCGAGGCGTCGCGTTCCACCCGCCCGTCGGGCGGGTCGGCGACGGACGCGTCCAGGCCGGCGCGCTCCATGGCTGCAGTGCTCACCCATGCGCTGTGATGGTCCCGGTTGGGGAGGAACACCGGGCGGCCGCCGGCGGTGGCGTCGAGATCGGCGGCCACGGGGACGCCACCCGGGAATGCCTCCATCGACCAGCCTCCCCCGAGGACCCACGCGTCAGCGGGTAGGCCGGCGGCATATGCTGCGATCCGCTCCAGGTACTCGGCCCGGGACTTGAACCCGGTCAGGTCGCAGCGCATCCGCTCGACGCCGGCCGATATGGCGTGGATGTGGGCGTCGCCGAACGCCGGGATGGCCAGCCGCCCACCCAGGTCGATCACGCGCGTGGCCGGGCCGGTGCGCTCGGCGATCTCGTCGTCGGTTCCCACAGCGACGATCCGATCACCCTCGACCGCCACCGCCTCCGCGAACCCCGACGGGCTCGACGGTGTCCGGACCCGCCCGCTGCGCAGCACCAACGTCGCCTTGTCTGCCACCGTTGCCACCCTTGCCTCCCTGCCGGCACCGACCGGTTCCCGGCGCACTGATCGTGGACAACTCCGGCGGTCCTCCGCAAGCCCGGCCCCGCCGGCGTCAGGCGTAACGACTTCTCGTTCCTGTGCCTGCGACCCGGGGTGGCCAGTTGCCGGCCGACGGCGCGCCAGTTACGGTGACCCGCCGAGCGGATCGCGACGGCCTGCCGTGTGCCAGGGGAGGGCTGTGTGCCAGGGGAGGAAGGTGTCGACGTGGCCGAGACAGGCGCGGGCCGGTGACCCTTCAGGACGGGGGCCGGGACCCGGACGGCGGGCTGTGCGATGCGCCGGCGACCGTCCTCGCCGCGCTCCTCCGGGCCCGGGAGGTGTCCGCCCGGGAGGTCGTCGAAGCGCACCTGCGCCGCGTGGAGTGCTGCAACCCCGATCTCAATGCCATCGTCACCGTGACCGCCGAGGCCGCCGTTGCCGCCGCGGCGGCCGCCGACGAGGCAGTGGTGCGGCAGGGTCCAACGGGGCGGCTGCACGGGTTGCCGGTTGCCCACAAGGACCTGCAGGACACTGCTGGTGTGCGGACGACGTACGGCTCGCCGATCTACGCCCACCATGTCCCGGCGGTCAGCTCGCCGCTGGTGGCCCGCATGGCGGCGGCGGGCGCCGTCTCCCTCGGCAAGACCAACACCCCCGAGTTC
>JAJZJY010000475.1 GCA_021809885.1 Actinomycetes bacterium | reverse complement strand
CCGTAACACGGTGATCGCGGGCGCGAAGGCGTTTGATGCTGGGGAGGAGCCGTCGGATCGGGTCCGTGCCGAGGGAGGGGGCCGTCCCCGGGTGGAGGACAAGGACCCGACGTTGCTTCGCGATCTTCAGGCGCTGGTCGAGGCCGACAGCCGGGGGGATCCGATGTCGCCGCTGCGCTGGACGCTCAAGTCGACCCGACAGTTGGCGGCGTCGTTGGGGACCATGGGCCATCGGGTGTCCCACAGCGTGGTCGGGGTGTTGTTGCACGAGGCCGGTTACAGCTTGCAGGCGAACGCCAAGGTCAACGAGGGCAACCAGCACGCCGATCGGAACGGACAGTTCGAGCGGATCAACAACCTGGCGGCTGCCCGGCTGGCGGCGGGCGAGCCGGTGATCTCGGTCGATTGCAAGAAGAAGGAGTTGGTCAACGGCCGCAAGGCGAACGCTGGGCGGGAGTGGCATCCCAAGGGCAACCCGGAGCGGGTAGACATGCACGACTTCCCGGACAAAGACGTCCCCAAGGCCATCCCCTGCGGGGTGCTCGATGTCGGCGCCAACGAGGGGTGGATGTCGGTCGGCGATGACCACGACACCGCCGCGTTCGCGGTCAACGCTATCCGCCGCTGGTGGCAGACCCTCGGCTCCGCCCGCTACCCCAAGGCGACCCGGCTGTTGGTCACCGCGGACGGCGGCGGCTCCAACGGCTACCGCAACCGGCTGTGGAAGCGAGAGCTGGCCGCACTGGCGGCTGAGACCGGCCTGGCGATCACCGTCTGCCACTACCCACCCGGCACCTCCAAGTGGAACAAGATCGTTATCTACACCGGGTTCCCGGGTGTCTACGAAGTGACCAACGAGCCGGCTCCTGAGCCTGAGTGCTTGCGTCGGGCACGGTTATCTGCATCGCGTCGCTGACGTCTTCGCTGTCACAGGCCGGATGTAGAACTTTCCCTGGATCGAACACATGTTCGGTTCAGGAGGTCCGATGGAGATGCTTGTGCAGAAGGTGGTGGCGCCCGGCGGCGAGACGTCGTGGACCGTCGTCGACGAGCGCTTCGAACCGGTGGAGCCGGTCGAGGTGTACCTCGCCCACCTGGAGGCGATCGAACGCTCGCCCAACACGCTGAGGGCGTACGCGTCGAGCTTGCGGCTGTTCTTCGACTTCCTGGAGGGCCGCGGCGTGGCGTGGGAGGAGGTGAGACTGGAAGAGGTCGGCCGGTTCGTGTCCTGGCTGCGCCGTCCCACCGCCGAGGTGGTCGTCCCGATCGACAGCGCCCCGGCGCGCGCCACGACGACGGTGAACCGGCACCTCGCCGCGGTCTTCGGTCTCTACGAGTTCCACGCCCGAAGGGGCCTGTCCGTGGCGAGCGAGCTCGTGGACTGGCGCCGCGGTGGTCGCGGCTCCTACAAGCCGTTTCTGGAAGGCGTCGGCGGGCGCTCTCGCAAGTCGCCCCGGCGTCCCGTGCGCCTTCGGACGCCGCGACGGCTCCCCGAGACGCTCAGCCCCGAACAGATCACCTCGTTGTTGGCAGCCTGCGAGCACCTGCGTGACCGGCTCCTCGTTGCACTGATCGCGGAGACCGGCATGAGGATCGGCCAGGCCCTCGGCCTCCGCCATAGCGACGTAGTGAGCCGGGACAAGACGATCCGCATCGTCCCGCGCTCGGGTAACGCGAACGGCGCTCGAGCCAAGTGCAGGGACGAGGCGACGATCCCGGTCTCTGCGGCCCTGGTGCGCCTCTACAGCGAGTACCTCTTCGACGAGTGCGGCGACATCGACAGCGACTACGTGTTCGTGAACCTCTTCGCCGCCCCGATCGGCCGGCCGCTTCGCTACTCGGCGGTGACCGGTCTCGTCGGCCGGCTCCGGGCGCGCACCGGGATCGAGTTCAGCTTGCACCTCCTGCGCCACTCGGCAGCGAGTGAGTGGGTCCGCTCGGGGGTCCCGATCGAGGTGGTCTCCAAGCTGCTCACGCACGCCAACGTGACGACCACGAGTGGAACCTACGTGCACCTCGGGGTGGAGGACCTGCGTGCCGAGCTCGAAAAGGCAGGACTGCGATGAGCGTGCCGGCCGAGGCGGTCGTCGATCGACCCGAGCGCCTGGCAGTGCACATCGCCAGGCTGTTACGCCCCGAGTTCGACGTGGCGGTGGTCTATCCCGATCCCGACGACCCGGTGCTCTTCGGTCGCCGCTGTGCGGTTGCTGGCTGTGAGCGGCCCTCACGATCGAGGGGGCTGTGCGGCACCCACCACGCCCGATGGCTCAACCGGCACAGACCGGTCCTGGCCGACTACATCGCCTCTGCGACGCCGGTCCGGCCGGGACCGCCTCCTTCAGACGAGGTCTTCGACCTGTCGTCACTCTCCGACAGCTGCCGGGTCGAGGTCGCCTTCGTGCTGCAGTGTCGCCACGACGAGCGAGGTCGCGGGATCCGACCCGGTGCGGTTCGTCCGGCGGTCTCGGTGCTCGCCGGGGCCGGTGCTCACTCCGTGCTGGAACGCCCGGTCACCTGGTGGATCGGCCTGCTGCCGCCGCTCAACTCGACGTCCAAGGCAGGCGCGGTTGGTTTCCTGCGCTACGCATGGCGCCAGCTCGATTCGGTCGCGACCGGTGGCGGGGTCGAGGCCGAGTACGGGCGCGACGTCTGGGACGCCCGCCGCCTCGGCGTTGCCGTCGCCGTCGGCCACTACCGGGTGAGCTTCGAGCGCATCGGACAACCCTGGCTGCGCCACGCGGTGAAGACCTGGGCCCGGGCGCGCCTGGTCGGTGGCATGTCCTTCGGTGCCATCCGTCGGGACGTGACGGCGCTGGGCACGTTCGCGACGTGGCTGACCAGCACGCACCCACAGACCACCGACGCCTCGGTGATCAACCGGGCGACCATCGAGACCTACCTGGCTCATCTCACCGCCTACGGCCCGGTGCCCAACACTCGCCTCGGCTACCTCACGAGCCTGCGAGGGTTCCTGGAGATGGCACGGCGCAGAGAGTGGCTCCGCCTGCCGGCCGACGCCGTCATCTACAACGACGACCTGCCCCGGCGTCCGGCCGGGCTGCCGCGCTTCATCGCGGAAGACGTGATGGCCCAGCTCGAGTCCGAGACCGCCCTGGCGCAGCTTGCGGACCCGACCACTCGCCACTTGGTCATCGTGATCATGGAGACCGGCCTCCGCGCTGGTGACGCTTGCCGATTGCACCTCGACTGCCTGGTGGCCGACAGCGTCGGCTGGCCCTGCTTGCGCTTCATGAACACCAAGGTGGCTCAGGAGCAGCTCGTCCCCTTGACCTCCCGGGCGGCCGATGCGATCCGCGCCCAGCACGCCGATGTCGCCCAGCGTTGGCCGGACTCGCCGTGGCTGTTCCCTGCACCACGGGCGAACCCCGACGGGCTCCGGCCGTTCACCTACAACGCGCTCCGACAGCGCCTGGCGCGCTGGCAGGTTGCGATCGACCTGCGCGACCGCTCGGGTTGCCCGGTCCGAGTAACCGCACATCAGTTCAGGCACACCCTGGGGACCCGGCTCCTCAATCGAGGGGTTCCCCAGCATGTTGTCCAACGACTTTTGGGCCATGCCAGCCCTCAAATGACGGCAACGTACGCGCGGCTCCACGACTCGACGGTCCGGGAGGCCTTCGAGGAGTTCTGCGCGACCCGTGTCGACATCAACGGGAAGCACCTGCCCTACAAGCCCGACGCCGACACCAGTGATGCCGAGTGGATCAAGCACCACCTCAGCCGCATAGAAGCGAGCCTCCCCAACGGGTTCTGCGGTCGTCCGCCGAAGCAGGATTGCCCTCACCCCAACGCGTGTCTCACCTGCCCCGACTTCCAGACCACCGTCGAGTTCTTGCCAACCCACCGTCGTCAAGCCGAAGAGACCCGTCGCCTCATCGACGCGGCCGAAGCCGACGGGCACCGTCGCCTCGCCGATAACCACCGGGTCGTGCTCGGCCACCTCGACCGGATCATCACTGGGCTCGAGTCCCAAAGGGGTAACGATGAACAGCCCTGAGCGAGCAGCCGGACTGGTCGCAGCGGCCAGGCAGCGCCACGAGACCGCCCGGGGGAAAGCGCTCAGCGCGCTCCGTGGCCTCGACGCCTCAGGGGCGCCGGTCAACATGAGCACCGTCGCTCGTGCCGCCGGGGTCTCTCGTGCCTGGCTCTACCGTCAAGCGGACCTGCGCAACGCGATCGACGAGCTTCGCCAGACACGACCACCTCCCGGTCACAGTTCGACCCCGTCTGCTCAACGCGCCACCGTCGGCTCGCTGCACCAGCAGCTCGACACCCTCCGAGCTCGTCACGCCGAACTGCAAGCCGAGAACCACCGACTTCGCGAGGCCCTCGCCCGCGAACTCGGGCAGCGGCGCTCCGATCCATCCCCAGCGATCTCGGTGGCCCCGAGCACAATGGCACCGGCGGCCAACGTCGAAGACATGTCTACGACGACAACATCCCTGGTCGCGCCCGTCGTCTACAACCCGAGGTGCAGATAAGCATCGAGCACCG
>JAJZJY010000474.1 GCA_021809885.1 Actinomycetes bacterium | reverse complement strand
CGGCCGGCAGCAGGGTCCGGCGGGGGGACCGGCCCGCAGCCCCGTATCCCCAGGGGCCTTCCTGGTCCAGGTCGGTACACGTCTCGCCGCCTCCCGGAGCCGAACATCCACCTCGAGGCACCCGAGTCCGAAGCTGACAGCACCGGCAGCGGCTTCCCACCGTTCCTAGACCCTGAGCAGGAGTGAGTCCTGGTGAACGGGGGATCCCGAACGGTCTTCGGTCCCCTGGGAGCTTGGTCTCCCGGTCCGAGAGGGCCGGGGCGCGCCGGGGCTACGCCTCTTCGACCGCCTTCCAGCTCTCGTTGGGCAGGACCTGGACGGCGAAGGGGAACAAGTCACTGTCCTCGGTCTCGGCGTGACGAGCCAGCTCGCCGAGCAGGGCGCGCAGCGTGTCGGGCTGCTCGATGACGTCCCCGCGCGTGAGGCCAGCCACGAGCCGGCGGTGGTCAGCGACGAGCAGGTCGAGCTCCTCGATTGCCTCACCCGCTCGGCGGAGCTCGGCGAAGAGCCCGGCCTCCTCGAGGCGGCTGTGCTCCTCGAAGAGCTCCGCCAACTCGACGCTGCGCTGCTGCGCTACCCCGAGCTGGTTCTGCTCGAGGGCTGCCGCGATGCTCACGCCCAACGCAGCAATGGCCGCGTGATCCCGCATCAAGCCGCTGATCGCCGGCTCGGCCTCGCATCCGCAGTAGCTGCACACTCGTGGCCCTCCTTCCCGACAGATCGTATTAGCCTCCGTTCACACGAGCCGGCAAGCGGGTGGAGAGCTCCATGGACTTCATCGAGTCGCCTGAGCAGGCGATGCTGCGCGAGTCCGTCGCGAAGATCGCCGGCGGGTACGGGCACGAGTACTTCGTCGCCAAGGCGCGAGCCGGCAAGCGGTCGACCGAGTTGTGGAACGAGCTGGGGCGCAGCGGCTACCTGGGGGTGAACATCCCCGAGGGGTACGGCGGCGGCGGCAAGGGGATCAGCGAACTGGCCATCGTGGCCGAGGAGCTGGCAGCGGCCGGCTGCCCGCTGTTGCTCATCGTGGTGTCGCCGGCCATCTGCGCCAGCATCATCGCCCGGTTCGGCACCGCGGACCAGAAGCAGCGGTGGCTGCCACGGATGGCGACCGGCGAACTGAAGATGGCGTTCGCCATCACCGAGCCAGACGCTGGCTCCAACTCGCACCACCTCTCGACGGTGGCCGGCCGCGACGGCGACGTCTACCGCATCCGGGGCACGAAGTACTACATCTCAGGCGTGGACGAGGCCGAGGCCATCCTGGTGGTCGCCCGCACCGGCACGGACGAGGTGACCGGCAGGGGCAGGCTGTCGCTCCTGGTCGTCCCGACCGACGCTCCCGGTCTGCAGCGCTCCGTCATCCCGGTGGAGATCGTGGCACCCGAGAAGCAGTACACCCTCTTCTTCGACGCTGTGGAGGTTCCATCCGACAATCTCATCGGCACCGAGCACGCGGGGCTGCAGCAGGTTTTCTTCGGGCTCAACCCGGAGCGGATCCTCGGCGCGGCGATCTCCAACGGGATCGCCCGCTACGCGCTCGGCAAGGCCGCGGCCTACGCCAACGAACGCCGCGTATGGAACGCTCCGATCGGGACCCATCAGGGCCTCTCCCACCCACTGGCCAAGACGTTGATCGAGGCCGAGGCGGCCCGGCTGCTCACCCAGAAGGCAGCCTGGCTCTACGACCAGGGGCTCGACGCCGGCGAGGCCGCCAACATGGCGAAGTACGCCGCAGCGGAGGCCGCCATCGCCTGCCTCGATCAGGCCATCCAGACCCACGGCGGCAACGGCATGGCGAGCGAGTACGGCCTCGCGACCATGTGGGGCACAGCGCGCCTGCTGCGCATCGCCCCCGTGAGCCGCGAGATGATCCTCAACTTCGTGGCTCAGCACTCGCTCGGACTGCCCAAGTCCTACTGACCGCGGTTCGTGGCGGTCAGGGAGCATCGAACCAGTCGCGGAAGCGCTCACGCAGGACGTTCTTCTGCACCTTGCCAGTCGACGTCCGGGGCAGGTCGTCAGTGACGATGACGGCCTTCGGCACCTTGAAGCCGGCCAGCTGCTGGCGGGCCGCGGCCAGCACCTCGGCCTCGGTGAGGGCCTGCCCGGAACGGGGGACCACCACGGCCGTGATCGCTTCACCCCACCGCCGGTGGGGAAGGCCGACCACCACGACCTCCTGGACGCGAGGCTCGGCCTCGTACAAGGCCCTCTCCACCTCGATGGAAGCGACGTTTTCTCCGCCCGTCTTGATGACGTCCTTCTTGCGGTCCTCGAACCACAGCACGCCGTCGCCGTCGAAGTGACCCACGTCGCCGGAGTGGAACCAGCCGTGGGCGAACGCCTCGGCGGTCGCCTCCGGGTCGTGCAGGTAGCCCTCCATGGCGTGCGGACCCCGGTAGACGATCTCCCCGCTGCGTCCCGGCGGCAGCAGGGCGCCGTCGTCGTCCATGACGCCCACCTGCACGTTGACGGCCGGCGTTCCGACCGACCCCGTGTGGCTCAGCTGGTGCTCGGGCTGGAAGACCGTGGTCAACGGGGCCATCTCCGTCTGGCCGAACCCGAGGCAGAACTCGCATCCGAACACCTCGATCGCTCGGCGCAGGTCGGCGTCGGGCATGGGCGCCATCGCGTACATGCCCCGCCGCAGGCTCGACAGGTCACGCCGGGTCACGTCGGGATGGTCGAGCATGGCCCGGTACATCATCGGCAGGCCGAAGATGTGGGTGATGTGCTCGCTCTCGATGAGCCCGAGCAGGCCAGCAGGGTCGAATGCTCGCATGAGCACGACAGTGCCACCGACGATCACGAGCCCGGTGACGACGCCATTGAGCTCAGCCGTGTGGAACAGGGGCATCATCGCCACGGTGCGGTCGGCGGCAGTGAAGCGGAGCTCCAAGGCGGCGGTGAGCGACTCCACGTACACGGAGGCGTGACTGCTCGCCACCCCCTTGGGGACCGAGGTGGTGCCGCTCGTGTAGAGATAGCTGACGGGGTCGCGGTCGTCGACGTACGCGTCAGGTTCGGTGGTCCCCCCTTCCGCGTAGAGTTGCTCGATGGCACACCAGCGGCGGTCGGCCGGTGACGGCTCCCAACCGCCTCCGGTGCCGGGCGCGACGATGACGTCCCGCACCGCTGGGGCCTCGGCGAGCGCCGCAGCGAGGGTGGCTACGAACTGGGTCTCAACCACAACGCCCCGGGCCTGCGAGTGCCGGAGCACATACGCGATCTCGGTCGGGCGCCACCCGAGGTTGATCGGCACGCAGACGACGCCCAGCTTGGCGCACGCGTAATAGGTGAGCAGGAACTCGAGGCTGTTGCCGCTCACGAGCGCGAGAGCATCGCCACGGCGGTAGCCGGATCCTGCGAGCGCGTTCGAGAGCTGGTTCACCTGGTCGTTCAGCGTCCGGTAGTCGACCCGGCGCGTGCCGTCGACGACAGCGAGCAGCGACGGCACGCGTGCCGCCGTGCGCGTCAGGGTGTCGCCGACGTTGATCCGCCGGATCAAGTTGGCTGACCGGTCGACGTCGTCGGCCGGCAGGGGACGAGGGGTGCGGGCGATGGTCATGGGAAAGCCTCCGATGGTGCGTCAGGGAGAAGCGCCACAGGCAGGTCGACCAGCCGCGACCGGATGTACTCGCCGAGGCTCTTCGCCTGAGGGTCCGGCCTCACCGACGAGGCGACCCCCTCGCCGAGCAGGCCGCTGACCACGAAGTTCACTGCCCGCAGGTTGGGCAGGTCGTAGCGCTGCACCGGCAGGTCGGCCGCTTCGGGCACGAGCTGGCAAAACCGCTCAACGGTCAGGTAGGCGGCGAGCCAGCCGTAGCCAGCCTCGCTGCGCGCCCACAGCCCGACGTTGGCGTTGCCACCCTTGTCACCGGACCGGGCGCCGATGACCGTGCCCAGCGGGACCCGCGTGGTGGGTGTGGAGGCAACGCCGGGGATCGGCAGTGGGAGCGGCTCCAGGATGGCTGCCTGTGATGGCGCTGTGGGTGGGATGGCGCGGCGGGTTCCGTCAGGAAGCACCACGGTGTGCGCCACCTCGTCGGCGGGCACGAGCGTGGGCCAGTACACCCCGTAGGGGGTTTCGTCGCTCGGAGGGGTCGTCGTGTAGAACCCGGGATAACTGGCCAGTGCAAGCTCGATGACCGCGTTGGAGAACGCCCGGCCGACCGCGTGGGGGTCGGTGTCCTTCACCGTGACCCTGAGCTGGGCGCTGGCCAGTTCGTTGCTCGGCGCGTCGGGCTGGTCGGCCCGGGTGAGACGCACGTCGACGGAGTCGAAGCGGTCCCGCCCGCCCAGCAGGTCGAACAGCATCTGCTCGGCGCGGGCTGCCTTGGCGTCGATGTCGAGCCCGGTGATCACCAACGTCATCGTGTTCCGGTAGCCACCGACGTAGTTGATGCACACCTTCATCTCAGCAGGAGCGGGCTCGCCCCGCACCTCGCTCACCGCCACGCGGTCGGCGCCATCCTGGGTCAACCGGATCGTGTCGAAGCGGGCCACCGCGTCC
>JAJZJY010000473.1 GCA_021809885.1 Actinomycetes bacterium | reverse complement strand
CGATGGGGCGAGCGCACCAGCCTCCGCGAGTTCGTCGGCCCGCGCCTCTCGCACGTGCACCGGCGATTCGAGCGTCGCTGGCTTCAGCAGGATCGGCGAGCTCGACGCTCCACACGCCGTTGCCCCCGTTGCCCCGCCCCTGTTTCACGACGAGCCGGCCGAGGTTCCCCAGTCGGTCCGGGAGCCGTTCGGTGACCTCGTCGGGCGTGCGGTACCGGGTGGTGTCGCTTCCCCAGCCGAGGTGACGGGTCCGGTAGAGCACCTCCTTGTGCCCATCTTCTCGATCACCTCGGGGTGTGCCGACACCCAGATCCCTTCGCTGCGGCCTCGGCGAAGGGGGTAGAGCGTCCGAGTCTTGAAGCAGCGCGAGCGAAAGGTCACGGCGCACAGCGAGGTCACCACCGCCGCCAGGCTGCCCGCAACCACCTGCGCCGCCATTTCCGAGGTGACCCAACAGATCGGGCACCTTGCGCGCGGGCGGCGAAGATGACCGGCGTCGAAAACAGGAAGGAGAAGCGCCAGGGCGTTCTCCCGGTTGAGCCCGCGCTGAACATGCCGCCGACCATGGTGACACCCTTCCGGCTGATGCCCGCGAGCAGTGCCAGCGCTTGGGCGGCGCCGAGGATGGCGGCGGTCGAGAGCCCGATCCTCGACAGCTGCCGCGCAGTTTCCGGGTGGTCGCGTTGAGCTTTGAGGGTTGGGGCGGAGCTCGACGCTGGTGACAAGTAGGTGCAGGCCTCGCAGATCGACTCGAAGTGGCAGCCCACCTCGACGGGGCCGGCGCAGGAGAGGAGGGCGGTGAGCGGAGCGGGTCTAGTCGGTGTGCTCATGGCGGTGCTGCCAGGAGCGAAGCACGGGCAGCGCGGCGAGGACGATGACCCCGGCGATAGCGGCGACGAGCGCCGCGTACCCGTAGGCGTAAGCCGCCCCGACACCGTAGAGGAGTCCCATCACCAGGTTACCGACGAAGGTTCCGACGCTGCGCGCCGCCGACAGGGCGCCCATCGCCCGCCCGGCCCGGCTTCCCGACCGCAGCACCGACATCGCCGTCGGCTCCAAGGTCTCGACGATGCCGAGCGCGAAGCCGATCACCGCCACCCCGACAAACAGCACCGCCAGGCCGAGGTGCTCGCCGTAGCCGACGGCGAGAACTGCGGCACCGACCGCGGCGCCGATATAGCCGAGCAGCCCGAGCCGGGCGAACTGGTCGGTCGGCCCTGCGCCGAGGCGGCCACCAAGCAGGTAGCCGGTCCCAGCAGAGGTCGCTTGGAGCACGAGGAACGCGCCGATGCCGTCCAGCAGCCGCCCGCTGCCCTGCGCGACAGTGAGGACCGGGAACCCGACGCTGTAATAGGTGAACCCGTAGAGCGCCGCCGCGGCGAGCAGCGGGCGCGCCCCCGGCGCAGGCGGCTCGGACGCCTCGCCCGGACTGGCGGGCTCGACTTGGATGGTGCGCCGGCCGCCGACATGGGCACGCGACAGCGACAACGTGGAGATCACCAAGGGAACCACCGTCGCCAGGAAGATCCAGCGGAACGGCACGTGGGCCGCCAAAGCGACGAGCACGTAGACGCCCGCCAGAGCGCCGCCGCCGACATCGAGGGCGTGGAGGAACCCGAACGCCGCGGAGCGGTGCTGCTCGTCGGGGACGGCCTCGACGAGCATCACCCGCCGCGACGGCGAACGGAGGTTACGGGCCCACCACCCGCCGGTCAGCAGCCCAATCGCCCACACGGGGCTGGCCACCAGCGCGCACAGCGACAGCAGCGGGATCACCGCGTTGCCAGCCAACGCCAAAGACCGATGCCCGACCCGGTCCCCGATGCGGCCGCCGGCCAGCGAGAACACCGCGCCGCCCCCGTAGCTGAGAGCGCTCGCCAGCCCGTACTCCCACACCGGCTGACGCAGCGTGAGGACCAAGAACAGCGGGAACCCCGCCAGGACAGCCTGGTAGCCGAGGTCGGCGAAGAACGCGGAGAACGAGATGGCCCACACGTCGCCGGTTCGCCATACCGCCCGGCGGGTGCTGCTCACCCCCGGACCGGGCGGCTGGGGCGGGTACGGTCTGGGCTGCGCCAGCTGCCATCGAGCACCTCGCCGGCCAGCTCGGCGACCGCCTGGCGTAGCCGACCCAGCTCTTGTTCACCGGCAGCAGTGGCCTCGTAGACGCGCCGGAGGCGTCCGTCGACGACTTCCTCGTGACTCACGAGCAGCCCGGCGTGCTCCATGCGGTGCAGCAGCGGGTAGAGGCTGCCTGGACTGATCTGATAGCCGTGGCGGGCCAGCTCGGCGGCCATCCACGCCCCGTGCACACCGCCCTCGGCCGCATGGTGCAACACGTGCACCGGTACCGCTCCCCGGACGAACTCCTTGACCACACCGACATCGTATGCCGATATCTGCATACGATGACACGTTGGCAGCGGGTGGCGGCATGCCACCAGCGCTATGGCCGGATCGGCAGCGCCGCGGTCAGGTCCCGGTGACCGCCTGATCGGCGGGGCCCGGCTGTCGTCCGAGCAGCTCGGGATGACGTTGCCAGGCGGGCTCCAGGCGACGCCGGTGCGGATCGGTCTCGTCCATCAGCACTGCCACGACCACACCCGAGACCACCAGGAGGCCAGCCACGGACCAGAAACCGGCAGCCAGGCCGGAGGCGGTGGCCGCCCCGGCGGTTACGAGCGGTCCGAGCGCATAGCCGCCGTCGCGCCACAGCCGGTAGACATCGAGAGAGCCTCCCTGTCAGGTGTAGGTGCCCTTCGAGTATTGGATCGAAAGACGCCTCCCGCACACGCCGCAGACGAGGAGGCCCTTCAGGTAGTGGTGGTGCCGGCGCTCGCGCGTCCCGCGCATGGCCCGGGCAGCGAGCAGTTCCTGGACCTTGTCGAAGGTGGCCCGCTCGACGATCGGCTCGTGGCTGGCGGGGTATTCGACGCCGTCTCGCTCGACGACGCCGACATAGGCGCAATGGGCGAGGAGGTGGGCGGTGCCCGAGACGGTGAGTGCCTTGGTGCTGTAGTGGCAGTCGCGGCCGCGGTTGCGTATCCCGCGGTGAGCCATCTCCTCGGCCGAGCGCTCGATGGTCCACTCGCCGGTGGCGTAGAGGTCGAAGGCGACCTTCACGAGCGGGGCGCGTTCGGGGTCGATGACGCTGTGGGCGACCTGGCGGCCGCCGATTGGCTCGCAGACGTTGAGGTATTGAGGTAGCCGAGCGGTGCTTTGTGGGGGTAGCCGCCCAGCTTCGCCTTCTGGTCCATGCCCGGCTTGTTCTGTCCCGAGCCCCACTCGGGTTCCGGTATCGATGCGACGGGTGTGCCCGGCGATGGGAACGGCACCGGCGGGCATCTGTGGATCGGTGACAACGCGAGACGTGGTGGTGGTGTCGCATGCATCTCCTTCGCATCGGAAACTGCCCTCCATAGGTAGAACACCCCCGTTCGGGGCAAATTTGGACACGCCTCCTGTCTTGATCGGCGTCGTGGCGGGCGTCGCCGTGGCTCGACGCGCGTCCTCCACCAGAAGAACAAGGGGTTCGGGACCGAAATGCAACAAGAGAAGTTCCGCCCACCCTCGGGCTCGGCACGGTCGGAGACGGCAGGATGCTCATCACCTATGAACCGGCAGGCGAGGGCTGATCGGCGACAAACTCAGCCAGCCGAGACAGTCGGCGTCGGCCCTCTGGCAAACCTCGGAACCGAGCAACGCGAAGATCAACATCGGGGCGTCTCCGACGGCTGCACACGCCGCCCGTGCGGGAAGCAGAGGTGCGCGTGCCACCAGATGGTCTCGGTGCCAGTGGAGGTGGCGGGTGACCTGTCGTGCAGTTGCCCTGTGCCAGTGAGCGCGCCGGGCGTGTGAGGGCGCGCCCGGTCAACAACTGGTGGCATCGGGGGATTGCGGGTTCGTCATGGGTGGCCATGACCGGGGGCGTGCCAGGGGACTGAGATGAGACCTCGATCGGCGCCTGAAGTCAAGAGGTTCCCGCCACTTTTCTCGCAGGCTGGCGGAGCGCGACGAGACACGAAACGCAGTGAGACCTGGCGACGTCGTGCCCGATGGGGCACTCCTCACGTCCTCGCGTCCTTCGAACCTAGGGAGGCCAGGGTCCGAACCCAGGGGGTCGCGGGCGAAAGACTAGGGATTGTCCCTGGGGACAGGCGACGCGACGGCGTTCATGCTGGTCGGGAATGTCGCCGGGTGGTCCGGCTTGTGGCGGGGAGGGATGTGATGCGAGCGGTGATCGAGGTGGAGCGCGACGGCGAGGGGCGCCTGGCGGGCGTGCTCGACTGCTCGGGCCCTGGGCGTCGGCGCTTCATCGGGCTGATGGAGCTGGTCGGCCTGCTCGAAGACGGCCTGGAGGCGGTCGGGGAGCCTCCCGCCGTGTCCGAGGGTGACTCGGGGGGCCGGTGATGGGCCGCAAGATCCTGTTCGTCACGACCGACCAGCAGCGCTACGACTCGCTTGGCTGCAACGGCGGCCGGGTGGCTGCGACCCCGGTGGCCGACCGCCTGGCTGCCA
>JAJZJY010000472.1 GCA_021809885.1 Actinomycetes bacterium | reverse complement strand
TGGCGGGGGCGAGCGGGGCGGGGGCGAGCGGGGCGGGGGCGAGCGGGAGCGCCCCTCCGTCCAGCCTGCCTGACACCCGCTGAGCCGCCGTCGGTGGACCGGCCGGTCCTCTGCCGGGGCCGCGGCGGGCGCGACGGCGTACCCTCGGCGGTGTGAGCCGCCTCCGCCTGGCCATCTGCCAGCTGGACCCCGTCGTCGGGGACCTCGCCGGCAACACCGAGGCCATCCTGTCCGCCCTGGCCATGGCGGAGGAGGCCGGTGCCGACCTCGCTGTCTTCGGCGAGCTGGCCGTAACCGGCTACCCGCCTGAGGACCTGGTCCTCAAACCGGGGTTCGTGGCCGACAACCGCACCCATCTCGCCAAGGCGGCGTCGGCCACAGGCCGGTGCGCAGCGATCATCGGGTTCGTCGACGAGTCCACCGACCTCTACAACGCTGCTGCGGTGTGCGCCGACGGTGAGGTCCGCGGCGTGTACCACAAGCAGCGGCTGCCCAACTACAGCGTCTTCGACGAGCAGCGGTACTTCTCCGCCGGCGCCGGCGCCGGCCAGCTGTACACGATCGCCGGTGTCAGGGTGGGGGTGTCGATCTGCGAGGACATGTGGGACCCGGCGGGCCCCATTGCCCAGCAGGCTGCCGCCGGCGCCGAGCTGATGGTCAACATCAACGGCTCCCCCTACTACGCCGGCCGCCTCTGCGAGCGGGAGCACCTCGTGGCGACGCGGGCGGCCGACGCTTCCTGCCCGCTGGTGTACGTCAACCAGGTGGGAGGACAGGACGAGCTCGTGTTCGACGGCGCATCCATGGTCGTGGACGAGACCGGCCGGGTCGTCACGTCCCTCCCGGCCTTCGACGAGGCGGTTACGGTCGTCGACCTGGAGATCCGGCCCGCGTACCGCAAACGCCTGGTCGACCCCCGCGGCCGGAGGGCAGCGGTCGCACTCCCGGTGACCACGATCAGCACCGAGGCCCGCCAGGCGGTCGGCGCACCCCGCCTGGCACCGCCACCCGCCGGGCGCCCCGGCCCGGAGGAGGAGGTGTACCGGGCCCTCGTGCTCGGCACGGGGGACTACGTCCGCAAGAACGGGTTCACCGACGTCATCGTCGCCCTCTCCGGCGGTGTCGACTCGTCCCTCGTGACCGTGGTCGCCGCCGACGCCCTCGGCGCCGACCGGGTGCACACCGTAGCCCTCCCCTCCCGGTACTCGAGCGAGCACTCCCTCGCCGACGCCGCAGAGCTCGCCCGCCGGCTCGGCACCGACCACCGCGTCATCCCGATCGAGCCGGCCCACGCCGCCTTCCTCGGGATGCTCACCCCGAGCTTCGCCGGGTTGGGCGAGGACCTGACCGAGGAGAACCTGCAGAGCCGCATCCGGGGCGTGACGGTGATGGCCCTGTCCAACAAGATGGGTTGGCTGGTCCTCACCACCGGCAACAAGAGCGAGCTGGCGGTCGGCTACTCCACCCTCTACGGCGACACGGCGGGCGGCTTCGCGGTGATACGCGACGTTCCGAAGACGCTCGTATACCGCCTGTGCCGCTGGCGCAACACCACCAGCGACGTCATCCCCGAGAGCGTGCTGGCCAAGCCACCGTCGGCCGAGTTGCGCCCCGACCAGCGAGACGACCAGAGCCTGCCCCCCTACGAGGAGCTCGATCCGATCCTCGAGGCCTACGTCGAGGGGGACATGACAGCGGGTGAGATCCTCGCCGCCGGCTTCGACGAGGAGACCGTCCGGCGCGTCGTGCGCCTCGTCGACGCAGCCGAGTACAAGCGCCGGCAGAACCCGATCGGCGTGCGGGTGACACCCAAGGCGTTCGGCAAGGACCGCAGGGTGCCGATCACGAATCGCTACCGTTGAGTCGGTGACCTCCCTGTCGGCCACGGCGCCCCGCCGTTCCCGGGCCCGGCGCGGCGAGGGGGATCGCCTGCGAGACGAGATCCTCGCCGCCGCCGAGGCGTTGCTGATCGCGACCGACGACGAGTCGGCGCTGTGGATCCGGGCGATAGCGGCGGCGGCCGGTGTGACGCCCCCGTCGATCTACTTGCACTTCGCCGACCGCAACGATCTGATCTTCGCGGCCTGCGAGCGCCACTGGCGGCAGCTGGAGGCGACCATGGAGGCGGCCGCCGCCGGCGTTGCCGATCCCATCGAGCGCATCCGCCGCCGCGGCGGCGCCTACCTGAGCTTCGGGATCGAGAACCCCGAGCACTACCGGATCCTGATGATGAGCCGCCCGGACGACACCCCCGAGCGCTTCGGCGACGAGCGCCTTGCCGACACCGCCGGGATCGAGGTGGTGGCGGCGGACCTCCAGGAGGCGATCGACGCCGGGCTACTGCCGGCCCAGGATCCCCGGGAGGCGGCGGTCCTGCTCTGGATGGCTGTCCACGGGATGGTGGCGCTCCTGATCGCCAAGCCCGGCTCTTCCTTCGCTCCCGTGCCGCAGCTGTTCGAGCACCTCTTCCGCCTCACCGTGGCCGGCCTCGGTGGCCGAGTGTGAGCCTCACACTCGACGAGTCCGCTGCCATGGTCGGCGGCCACTGCTGGATCGAGCGCCGGCTGTTCGAGGTGCTCGGGGCCTGGGGGGCGGCCGCCGGCGCCGCGGGTGTCGTCGCCATGCTCGACCGCCACAGCCAGCACGCCGCCTGGCGGGCCGCCCAGTGGTGGGATCGGCTGCCGGTGCTCGCCGGCGTGGACCGCGAGGCGCTCGTCACCGCCCCGGCCGGCTGGGAGGTGCTGCTCGGCCTGGCCGGGGGCCACCTCCAAGCTCCCGACGGGGACGCCGCCCTCCTGGCAGTGGCGCACCGCGTGGCGTTGCCGCGGTTGGTGGCCCGCTACCGCGGCCACCGGGGCCAGGCGACCGCCGTCGCCGACGGCCCGGTCATCCGGACCCTCGCCCAGGTGGCCCACGACGCGCGCTCCGACTGGGAGGAAGGCGAGTCGTTCCTGCAGGACCTCGTCGTCGACGGCGACTCGCTGGCGGCGGCCAGCGAAGCCTCCCGCAGCGCCGAGGGCAGCTTCGTAGGCTGACGGCCGGCGGCGGCTCGGCTACGGTACGTGCCCATGAAGAAGCTGCTCATGTTGGCTGTGCTCGTCGGACTGGGGTTCTTCGCCGCCAAGAAGCTCAAGGTCGTCTGAGCCCTGCTCGCCTGAACCTGCTCAGGCCCGGCGCCGCACCAACCAGGCGGTGACGAGGCCGGCCGCGACCACCGCGCCACGCCCGCGGCGATGCGCCGGTGGCGGGGCGGGCGGCACCTCGAATCGGGCCACCTCCCAGCCTCGCACCAGCGCGACGCGCCGCAGGGCGCGGTCGGGGTTGACTGCCACCGGGTGGCCGACCGCCTCGAGCATCGGTAGGTCGGTGATCGAGTCGCTGTAGGCCCACGAGCCGGCCAGGTCGATGCCCTCCTGGCGCGCCAGCTCGGTGATGAGCGCCGCCTTGGCCGGGCCGTAGGCGTAGCGCTCGAGCCGGCCGCTGTAGCGGCCCCGGTCGTCCAGCGCGGCACGTGAGGCGATCACCGTGTCGACGCCGAGGCGCACACCGATTGGCTCGGCCATCTCCTCGGGCGCCGCCGACACGAGCACGACCCGCCGGCCGGCGGCGCGGTGGGTGGCGATCAGACCCACCGCCTCGGCGTGGGTGATCGGGTCGATGACGTCGCCGAGGCCGTCCCGGACGACGCTGCGCACCCGGGCCTGGTCCCAGCCGGACGTGACCGACAGCACCGACCGCTGGATGCGGGCGACGCGCCGGGGCCCGGCACCCCACCGCTGGTAGAAGACGTGGGTCGCCGCTCCCTGCAGCAGGTTGCGGCGCCGGAGCAGGCCGGCGCGGTACATGGCGGGCGCGAACGCCATCATCGACGAGCGGGCGAGCACGGTCTTGTCGAGATCGAAGAACGCCGCCTCCACCGGAGGGATTCTACGGGCACGAACGGCGGCCCGGAGCCCCGACGACTCCTAGCATCTCGTCCATCCCGCCGCCCGCCCACCGACGAACGGACCAAGCCGGGGTGAAGATCGCCCGGCTCGCCGCCAGCCGCCGGTCCCAGCGCGCCCTCGGGACGCTCGCATCGCTCGTGCTGGCCGCCGGGGCGCTGTTGATCGCCTTCCCGGTCCTGGCGGCGGGACACGACCACCTACATGGCCGGCAGGGCTCGCAGGGCCGGCAGGGCTCGCAGGGCCGGCAGGGCTCGCAGGGCCGGCAGGGCCAGCTCCGCGTCGAGCTCGGCAGCGCCACCAGCCGGCGCGCCCGCCTCGACGGCAGCCCGGGGACGGGCCGGGGAACCACCCGCATCCTCATCCCCGAGCTGGGCCTCGACGTCGTGGTGGTGCAAGGGACGACGGCCGCCGCCCTGCGGGCCGGGGTCGGGCACTACCCCGGGACGCCCATGCCCTGCAGCGCCGGCGACGTCGGTATCGCCGGGCACCGCACGACCTACGGGCGACCGTTCTCCAACATCAACCTGCTCGGGCCCGGCGACCTCGTCGTGTTCCAGACCCCGGTCGGCTCCTGCGCCTACCGGGTCG
>JAJZJY010000471.1 GCA_021809885.1 Actinomycetes bacterium | reverse complement strand
CCACCGACACCCCGCCCACCGACACCCCGCCCACCGACGCTGGCCAGGTGGAGGCGCCTGCCGGCGAGGCCGGCCGGCGAGCGCGCCGGCACTCCAAACGGCCCGATCTCGGCCCTCGCAACCGCGTCGTCACGCCTCGGGTGGTGCTGTTCTTCCTCCTCGTCGTCGCTCTGCTGGGGCTCGCCTACGGGGGCACCGCCTGGTACGCCCGGTCGTCCTACTTCGTCGGCGTCCATCGCGGCCGGCTCACCATCTACCAGGGCCGGCCCGGCGGGGTCCTCTGGTGGAACCCGACGATCACCGAGGTCACCGGCGTGACGAACGGTCAGGTGGAGTCGCTGTACCTGCCCGGCCTCCGCAAGGGCGTGCAGGAGAGCAGCCTCGGAGCCGCCCGGGCCTATGTCGCCAACCTGCGCAGGCGGGCGCTCGACGCCGGTATCGGAGCGAGCTCGTCGTCCGTGCCGTCGGGCGCGCCCGCCCGGGGCGGCCTCGGGGAAGGGTTGCTGCTGTGACCCCCCTGCCGGCCGCTGCCGAGGGGGTGGCGCCCCTCCCCGGGCGCCGCCCTGCACGCCGGCGGACCGAACTGGGATTGATCATCCTCGCCGCCGTGATCGTCGGCGGCCTCTACGCCTTGACGGGTGAGGGCAAAGCCGGCTCGCTGCCAGCGAACATCGGCCCTTTCCTCGGTGTGATCTTCGCGCTGCTCCTCGTGGGACACGTGGCCATGCGGTTCCTCGCCCCCGAAGCCGACCCTGTCCTCCTGCCGGTGGCCGGGCTGCTCAACGGGATCGGCTACACGTTCATCGCTCGCCTCTCCAACGCCGAGGCCTCCGCCCAGGCGCTGTGGTCGACGATCGGCATGGCCGCCTTCGTCGTCACCCTGCTCCTCGTCCGGCGCGCCCGTGACCTGGCGCGGTACCGCTACACGTGGGGCGCCGTCGGCATCGGCATGCTGCTGCTGCCCCTCGTGCCTTACCTCGGCGAGAACATCAACGGGGCGCGGCTGTGGATCCACATCGGGTCCCACGAGTTCCAGCCTGGCGAGATGGCGAAGCTCGCCCTCGCCATCTTCTTCGCCGCCGCCATGGTCGAGCGCACCGAGCAGCTCTCCCGGGGGACCCGCCGCCTCGGCCGCATGCTCGTGATCGACCCCCGCTACCTGGCCCCCGTCGTCGGCGCGTGGGGCCTGTCCATGGTGATATTCGTCGCTGAGAACGACGTCGGCTCCTCATTCCTGTTCTTCGCCATGTTCCTCGGGATGCTGTGGGTCGCTACCAACCGCGCCTTCTACCTCGCTGTGGGACTCGGGCTGTTCGGGGGAGGCGGCGCCCTCGCCATGAAGCTCATCAGCCACGCCCGCGCCCGGGTGCAGGGCTGGCTGCACCCCTTCGCCCATGCCACCACCACGGGGTACCAGATCGTGCAAGGCCTGTTCGCCATCGCCAACGGGGGGATGTTCGGCACCGGCCCTGGGCAGTCCAACGCGGCCAGCATCCTCTACGCCACGAGCGACATGATCTTCGCCGTCGTCGCCGAGGAGCTCGGCCTTGCCGGCGTCACCGCCCTGCTCGCCGGCTACCTGATCATCGTCGGCACCGGCCTGCGCATCGCGATCCGCCTGGAGGACGACTTCGAGAAGCTCCTGGCCACCGGCCTGTCCCTCATCATCGGCATCCAGACGTTCGTGATCGTCGGCGGCGTCAGCCGGCTGATCCCCCTCACCGGCATAACACTGCCATTCGTCGCCTACGGCGGCTCGTCGTTGATCTCCAACTACATCCTGCTCGCCCTGCTGCTTCGGATCAGCGACACCGCCAACCGCCCGACGCACCTCGTCCCCAGCCTCGACGGAGCGACAGCATGAACCGCCAGATCCGATTGCTCGGCCTCGGGATCATGGTGCTGTTCGTCGCCCTGTTCATCAACCTCAACTACCTGCAACTGGTCCACGCCAAGGCCCTCGACAACAACCCGCTCAACGGCGCCCGTGTGGTGAACGAGTACGACCAGCCGCGGGGAGCGATCATCTCCGCCGACGGGGTGACCCTCGCCGATTCCGTGCCGGCACCCAAGGGCAGTGCCTTCAAGTACGAGCGCCTCTACCCGACCGGGTCGCTGTTCGGCGACATCACGGGCTACTACTCGTTCGTCTACGGTTCGAGCGGCGTCGAGAGCACCTACAACGACATCCTCACCGGAGCGAACAACAAGTCGGGGTTCCCCACCAATTTGACGAGCCTGCGACAGCTCCTCACCGAACGCACCGCCGCCCAAGACGTCACGCTCACCGTCTCCGCCAAGATGCAGCGTCTCGCCCGCAGCGAGCTGGCCGGGCGGACGGGTTCGGTCGTCGCCCTCAATCCCTCCACCGGCGCCATCCTCGCCATGTACTCCAACCCCTCCTACAACCCCCAGCTCCTGTCGCAGCTGTCCACCGCCAAGGAGGAGCTGTGGTGGAAGCGCCTGTTGCACAACCCCGCCAACCCCCTTCTCGCCGGCTCGTTCCGCAACCGCTGGTTCCCGGGATCGAGCTTCAAGGTGATCACCGCCTCGGCGGTCTACGACCACAAGCCGGCCCTGGCGAACCAGAGGGTGCCCGACCTGGCGGCCCTCCCCCTGCCGCAGAGCACGGCGTTGCTGCACAACTACGCCGGCGAGGTCTGCGGCGGTCGGATCCTGCAACTGTTCACCGTGTCGTGCGACACCGGCTTCGGCAAGATCGGGCTCGAGCTCGGGGCCAAGAACCTCTACGCGGAGGCGCGGGCGTTCGGGTTCGACGCCGTACCGCCCATCGACCTGCCTGACCCCGCCGTCTCGAACTTCCCGCCCCCCGCCACGTTCCGCCAGAACCTCCCGACGCTCGCCTACTCCGCCCTCGGCCAGGAGGACGTTGCCGCATCCCCGCTCGAGATGGCGATGGTCGCTGGAGCCATCGCCGACCGCGGGACGATCATGGCGCCGCACGTCCTGCAGTACGTGACCAACTCCCAGGGCACGATCGTGAGCCGCTACCAGGACCACGTGTGGAAGCACGCCACGAGCCCGGCGACCGCCAAGAAGCTCACGGTCCTCATGGAGTCGGTGGTCAACAGCCCGGGCGGCACCGCCACCATCGCTGCCATCCCCGGGGTGGAGGTGGCAGGCAAGACCGGCACGGCCCAGACCGGCACGGTCCCGGCCCGCACCGACGACTGGTTCGTGGCCTTCGCCCCGGCCGCCCACCCCACGATCGCCGTGGCGGTCGTGCTGCCCAACCAGCCGATTGGCGTCCAGTTCCAGGGAGGCACCCTCGCCGCGCCGATCGCCAAGGCGATGATCCAGGCCTGGTTGGCGGCCCACCCGGTCAAGAACCCTGGCGCGGTCGTGACGGCCAACACCGGGTCGAGCACAGGCGGCTCGACGCCGCCGTCCACCACGTCCGCGACGACCGGCGGCGCCACTACCGGCGCCACGACGACGACCACCGGCGCCACGACGACCACGGGCGCCCCGACGACCACGGCGCTGCCCGCCACCACCACCGTGCCGACCACGAGGCCCACCACGACCACCGGCGCCCCGACGACCACGGCGCTGCCCGCCAGCACGGTACCGACCACGACTGCCAGGGCCGCCCCGCCCCCGAGCAGCGGCGGCACCTCCGGCACCGGGAAGAAGCCATGACCGACGCTCCCACCGGCGGTCCGCTCTTCGGCGATCGCTACCAGCCGATCCGCCACATCGCCCGGGGCGGCATGGCCCAGGTGTACCTCGCCCAGGACACGCTGCTCGACCGGCCGGTGGCCCTGAAGGTGCTGTTCCCCGAACTGTCGGTGGACGAGTCGTTCGTGCAGCGCTTCCGCCGGGAGGCCCGGGCCGCCGCCAACCTCACCCACCCCAACATCGTGTCCATCTACGACTGGGGCCAGGGCGACCACACCTACTTCATCGTGATGGAGTACGTCGACGGCGAGACGCTGTCCGCCCGGATCCGGCGGGGCCCGCTCGACCCCGATCAGGCAGCCATCGTCGCGATCGCCACCGCCGGCGCCCTCTCGTTCGCCCACAAGCGCCAGGTGATCCACCGGGACGTGAAACCCGGCAACGTGCTGATCGACCGTTCGGGGCAGGTCAAGGTGGCCGACTTCGGCATCGCCCGGGCCGTAGGCACCGCCGAGGACCTGACCCAGGCGGGCGCCGTGATGGGCACCGCCACCTACTTCTCCCCCGAACAGGCCCAAGGCCAGGCCGTCGACGCCCGCAGCGATGTGTACTCGCTCGGTGTCGTGCTCTACGAGATGGCCGCCGGCCGCCCGCCGTTCCAGGCCGACAGCCCGGTCGCGATCGCCTACAAGCACGTCCGCGAGGAGCCCGCCGGCCTGCGCTCGGTCAACCCCGCCGTGCCGGCGGCATACGCCGCCATCGTGGGCAAGGCGATGGCCAAGGACCCGGCCGACCGCTACCAGACCGCCGACGAGCTACGCCAGGACCTGGAGCGTTTCCGGGCCGGCCAGCCGCTGGTGGGCGCCGCCGCCCTGCTCGCCGGTGGGGCGGCCGGCAGGGCCGCCGATGAGG
>JAJZJY010000470.1 GCA_021809885.1 Actinomycetes bacterium | reverse complement strand
CGACGTGGCCCACCATGTCGAGCGACACCTCCTCCAAGAGGTCGCCAGGCTCACGGCGGCGACGATCCACACGAGCCCCGCCGGAGCACACCCTTGACGCGCACCGGGTGGTGGCACGCAGCTGCGACAACCCAGAGGGAAACACCGCGCTGAACCCAGGCTCAAGAGCTCGTCTCCGTTCATGGCGGGCGAAACCACCGAACAAGCCTGGAACAAGCCCGAGCTCCTCGCGCAGCCCGCAAGCGCTCGAGTTGGCTGCGACCGCTTCTTCGATTGTTTGCCTGTGGTGCCCCGGCCTGCACAGCCCCTCTCTGGAACTCGGTCCCCGCCTCGATTTCGTCCTGCGCCGGCGAGGATCCCTGTCGGCGGGCCCGCGCCGGCGTCCCGTCTCGGCCGCCCCCTCGGCCGAATGACGACACCGGCGTCCCTCAGCGCGCGCCGCACGGTGCTCGGTGCCACCCGCAGTTCCCCGGCCACCCACTCCGCGGACCGGCCCTCGGTGTAGAGCTTCGCGGCCCTGCCGACGTCGTCTCTTCGGAGGGGTGGGCCCGCAGATCTCGGTTGGGGCTCCCGTGACGCCGGACGTGCCCGAGGACGGTCGTCCGATTGATGCGACGCTGCGGAACGGCACTGCCAACTCGTCCACAGGGACGCCCTGGCAGTAGCAGGCGACCAGCTCGGCCTGCTCATCGGGCTCCAGGCGGCGCTGGACCGGGAGTGCGGCAACCAGAGGGTCGGTTGGGTGCACGGGAGCCTCACCCCAGGACTCTGCCGCAACACCGTCCCGAGCGACGGCAACTGGAACACAGGACCATCCACCTGGGTAAACGTGTGATCCCCCACCCGCGAGAGCGGTCTTACACCGTGGGGCAAGATCAGCCCGACGACGAGCCAGGCGGGCTCCAGCCGGTCCCCGTTTGTCCAAAATCGGCCCCGCCAGGGGTGTTCTATAGGTGACGCTTGTTCGGTCGTGGGCCGCCCATGACCACTCCCACCACCCCCCGCTGTCCCGCTCGCCCCAACCCGTCTCGTCCGGTCGTGCCCCTCGCGCTCTGGCCGGTCGCGCAGACCTCGGCCCAGTACCAACGCGCCGGGCGCTACCTGCCCGAGTGCGCCCAGCACCCGGCCAAGATGCTCCCCGAGCTCGCCCGGCGCATCATCGGCGAGTACTCGGCCGAAGGCGGCCTCGTCGTCGATCCGATGGCCGGCATTGCCACCACCGTCGCCGAAGCCGCCCTCTTGGGCCGGCGCGCCATCGGCGTCGAGGTCGAAGCCCGCTGGGCCGCCCTGGCCGAGGCGAACCTCGACCAGCTGCTCGACCCCGGCCGGCGTCACCTCGCCGAGGTCCGCGTCGGCGACGCCCGGCGCCTCACCGACGTGGCCGGCGACCTCACCGGCACCGTCGACCTCGTGTGCACCTCGCCGCCCTACGCCTGTGACGTCGGCAACATGGACAAGGCGAAGTGGGGCGCGGGCGGCGACCTGTGCCCGACCGCCGCCCGCAACTACTCGACCGACAAGGACAACCTCGGCCACGCCCGCGGCGCCGCCTACGAACAGGCCATGGCCGAGGTCTACGCCGGCTGCTACCGCCTGCTGCGCCTCGGCGGCATCTTGGTCACCGTCACCAAGCACAGCCGCCGAGGGGGGCGCACCCTCGACCTGGCCGGGCTCACTGTCGACCTCGCCCAGCAAGCCGGCTTCGCCTACCTCGGACACGTCGTCGCCCTCCACGCCGCCATCCGTGACAGCCGGCTCGTCGCCCGGCCCAGCTTCTGGCAGACCACCCAGACCCGCAAGGCCCGCGCCCGGGGAGAGCCCGCCCATCTCGTCGTCCACGAGGACTGCCTGGCGTTTCGTCGACCGGAGGTGACCAATGGCCATTGAGCTGCCCCTGTCGGTCTGGCCGGTCGCCCAGCGCACCGCCCGCGCCCAGCGGGCCGGACGCTACCTTGAGATCTCGGGCACCCACCCGGCCAAGATGCTCCCCGCCATCGCGGCGCGCGCGGTTGCCACCTACACCTGCCCTGGCGATCTCGTCGTCGACCCCATGTGCGGCATCGGCACCACCTTGGTCGAGGCCGTCCACCAAGGTCGCGACGCCGTCGGCATCGAGTACGAGCCCGAGTGGGCCGCCCACGCCGAGGCCAACCTGGCCCTCGCCCGAGCCCAGGGTGCCACCGGGCAGGCCGAGGTGATCTGCGGCGACGGGCGCTGCCTCGTCGGTCACCTCGACCCCGCCGCCCGCGGCCTCGTCGCCCTCGTGCTCACCTCGCCCCCCTACGGCCCCTCCCTGCACGGGCGGGTCACGACCACGCCGGGGCAGGGGGTGCGCAAGAGCCACGCCCGCTACTCGACCGATCCGGCCAACCTGGCCCACGTCGGCCTCACCGGCCTGCTCGACGCGATGCGCGCCGTGCTCCGCGGCGCCGCCCAGCTGCTGCGCCCCGACGGGATCGTCGCCATGACCGTGCGGCCCTGGTGGCGCGACGGCGCGCTCGTCGACCTCCCCGGCGCCCTCAGCACCATCGGCGATGAGGCCGGCCTCGTCCTCTACGAACGCAACGTCGCCCTCCTCGCCGCCCTCCGAGACGACACCCTCGTGCCCCGGGCGTCGTTCTTCGCCCTCGAACAAGTCCGAAAGGCCCGCGCCGCCGGCACCCCGCGGCTCGTCACCGCCCATGAGGACCTGTTGGTCTGGAGACGCCGCTAGTGCCCGGCCGCCGCCGAGGCCCCCGCCCCGCTCGGCGCCCCTACTACCGACCCGAGCTGGTGCTGCTCCCACCGATCGAGGTGCCACTCGACGCAGAGCACCGGCGCCAGGCCCTCATCGCCCTGGCCGAGCTGCTCGCCCCGCTCTTCAGCGTCGGCCGGCTCGGGGCGGACCTGCCACGTCGCAGTGGCACCGGGCCAAAAGACAACGGGCGCCGCCTCGCCCCGGGGGCCTCTCAGCCGCCTTGACAGCCCGCCATGGCGGAGGTCTCCTCGAAGACCCACCACCGAGCGCCGCAAAGGACGACCACCGATGAGGATCGCCACCTACACCAGGATCTCCACCGACGAGGCCCACCAGCCCTACTCCCTCGAAGCCCAAGCCACCCGGCTCGGCTCCTACGTGGAGAGCCAAGAGGCCTGGGAGCTGGTGCGCGCCTTCAGCGACCAGGCCTCGGGCGCCACCACCGACCGCCCCGGGCTCGAGCGCGCCCTCGCCGAAGCCCGCGCCCGGCGCTACGACCTGCTCCTCGTCTACCGGGTCGACCGCTTCGCCCGCTCGGTGCGCGGCCTCGCCACCCTCCTCGAGCAACTCGACGCAGCCGGGGTGGCGTTCCGCTCGGCCACCGAGCCCTTCGACACCGCCACCCCGGCCGGGCGGATGATGGTCCAGATGCTCGGCGTGTTCGCAGAATTCGAGCGGGCGACGATCATCGACCGGGTCATCGCCGGCATGGAACGAAAAGCCGCCCGCGGCGAGTGGTGCGGCGGGTCACGACCCTACGGCTACCTCGTCGACCCCCAAAGCGGCCACCTCGCCGTCAACCCCGACGAAGCCCCCCTCGTGGCGGTCATCTTCGACCGCTACGCCCGCAAACGCCACGGCGCCAAGGCCATCGCCACCTGGCTCAACGCCCACGGGCACCGCACCAAGGCCGGCAAGCCCTGGAACCACATGGCCGTCCTCACCGTGCTGCGCAACCGGGTCTACCTCGGCGAGGTCTACTTCCGAGACACCTATCACCCCGCCCCCCACACCCCGCTCATCGACCCCGCCACCTTCGACCTCGCCGCACAGATCCTCGCCCTTCGAGGCGAGGACTACTCCCATCGGGCGTCCAACTCGAGCGACTACCAGCTCGCCGGGCTCATCACCTGCACCCGCTGCGGCAAGCGCTACATCGGCACCGCCGCCAACGGCAACAAGTACCGCTACCGCTACTACACCTGCTTCTCCCGCCACCGCTACGGCACCGACACCTGCCCCGCCGAACGGCTCCCCGCCGAGCAGCTCGAAAGCGAAGTGCTCGGCGCCCTCCTCCGCCTCCTCAGCCGCAACGACCTCCTCGACGCCGCGCTCTCAGCCGGCCTCGCCCGCTCCGGGGCCAAACGCCGCCAACACCAAGACGAGCTCGGCGTCGTCGACGCCGAGCTGACCAAAGCAGAAGAAGCCATCGAGCGGTACTTCCTCGCCTTCGAAGCCGGCACCCTCACCGAGACCACCTGCGCACAGCGCGTCGAGACCCTCGCAGCAAAGATCGCCGCCCTCCAAGCCCGCCGCACCCAACTGGCCGCCCTGCTCGAAGAAGAACAAGAGGTCCGCATCAGCGAAGAGCACCTCCACCAGCTCCGCCGACACGTCGCCGCCACCATCGAGCACGGCGAACCCGAAGCCCAAAAGGGCCTCCTCCAAGCACTGGTCGCCCGAATCGAAGTCGAAAGCCGTACGTTGGTGCGCCCCTACTTTCGGGTCCCGCTCGATGGAGGTGGCCTGACGGAGCCGAACCCTTCCGACATCGGAAAGGTTCGACCACCGTCAGGGTCGGCGCCCCCGGCAGGACTCGA
>JAJZJY010000469.1 GCA_021809885.1 Actinomycetes bacterium | reverse complement strand
CCCGGTCCGCGATCCAATCCGCGTCGCGCCGCCCTCGCCGGCCGACCACCCCGGCCGCCGGCCACGCAGTCGCCGCTCCGGACGGCGGCGCCAGAGCGTTGCCACCGACGCGTTCAGCTCCGGCACCAGCCAACTCGCCCAGCGGGGCTTCGTACGGTAGTAGGCGAGCAACCGCTTCATCTGCGCAGCGGAGGGTTGAGCCACCGGTTTGACCGCGGCGGAGGCCGCCCTGCCGACGAACAGCCCCCGCCGCACTGGCCGCCGCAGCGACCGCCACCAAGGAACCCCCGCCTTGACACCTCGGTCGTGGTCTCGGTGCTTGGCATTGAAGTTCTCGTTCGAGGGACGGTGAACACCAGCCTACGCTCCGGCAGGATCCACGCTGTCGTAAACGAGGCGGCCACGGCCCAAGGCACCGGCGGTAGCCAGTATGAGGGCAAGGCCCCGTCGCACTTCTGGTTTCCCGGCCATTCGCAGAAGCCCCAACAAAGACGGCGGTTCTTTCATGTGGATAACCTCGTTACCGGCCATGCGGGCAGCATTGCTGACGGACCAGTAGCCATCTACAGCTTCCTCGAATACCTTCATGGAGTGTTCGATCATGTGGGTGTCCGCCAAGTCCACCACGTCTGCCAGTACCGACAGGAGCTCGACGACTCGGTTGAGGCGGCCGCCGGCCAGCAACGGCTCCACCTTGTCGATGACTTCGTTCAGTCCCGCGGAGGCGGCCTCGGACAACGGGTCGCTGTCGATCAGCCTCTCCAAGGTAGTGCGTAGAGCAAGTTCGTCTTCGGTAGTCACTGTGATCTCTCCTCTAGGAGTCGTGAAATCGTATCTGGGTCTGTGTCGGATCAGATGAGGCCGCGGACTACTGCCCAGTAGCCACCTCGATTGAAACTCGCGCGCATGAGGCTGCCTAGTTTATTGGGGGGAGTCGGCTGGACTTCATGCTCGTAGTCGTACCACAGTGGCATGCCGTTCTCCAGCCCCATTTGGGCAATGGCAGTTACGCGACCGTCGTAGGCAGCGGTGGGACGACCGATGCGAATCTCCGACGCAATGTTGTCCACGACCACGGGCGTTTGCTGATGGACCGCGCCGCCCGCCTTGCTGATGCGTAGGTCCACCGTGTCGCCCAACACGTACACGTTGGTCAGTCCCTTGACCTTCAGGGTTTCGGGGTCAGTGGGCAGCCAGCCCTCGTCGTCCATTGCCGCCGATATGCCGGAACTCACCACCGCATCTACTGCCCGGATAGGAGGCGTCGCCATCAGAATGTCGAAGTTATGGTCGGTTCCCTCCTCCGAGTAAGCCACTTTGGCCTCCGGGTCCACCCGGTCCAGGGTGAAGTTCCGCTCGTACTTGATGCCCATGCTGTCGAAGATGGAAGGCATTACTTTAGACGTCGTCTCCTGCAAGAACAGTCCGCCGCGCACCGTCTGGGCGACGGTGGGATACGTGTAGACAATCTCCACCTTGTCCCGCACGCCCCGGTGGCGCAGGAGATTATCCACCATCAGCGTGGTTTCCGGGGGAGCGATGCCACACTGGTGAGGCACGTTGGGGGTCTTCGGAAACGATACCGTGATGAGGATTCGCCCCTTCTCGATCGTCTGGAGCTTGTCCGCCAGCCGTAGTGGAGATTGGTAATCGTAAAAGTGGTCGCCGCCTTCTTGCAGCCCGTCGATGCGCTCGGGCGCCGGCAAGCAGCCAGTTGATACAACCAGGTAGTCGTAGTCGTACCACTTACCGCTTCGACCCTGCACCCGGCTGGAAGCGAACTCGAAGTTGTCGACGGCATCCACACGGAAGTCGATCTCTGGCCGCAACAGGTTGCGTTGCTTACGCCGCAGCTCGTTCTCGAAGAATCGGCTGAATGCTACGTACAAGGACCCCGGCTTGTAGTAGTGCCATGGCGAATCCGACAGCATCGTGATCTTAGCCTTGCCACCGACAATCTCTGGATATAGCTTCATGGTGAGGTTGTTAGCGGTCATGGTGCCGCCGCTGCCACCACCCACGACGAGAATGTTGGTTGTCACCTTACTCCTCCTATTGTTGCAGTTGTTGGGATTGTTGGAAGGTGGACTAGCTCAAGCGGTCAACGCAATGACGGCCTCGATCGGAGCAGTCCACATCGCTTCGCCAGCGGTGCAGCCGACGACGCAATGCAGTGGGTGAGCGTGTCGAGGTTCTCCTGGGAGTAGACCTGCGGAAGTCCGGTCGTGAGCCCGTCCCCTCGCGCACGCGTCCCCATCGTCGGCAGCAGGTCCCACCACCCGCCTCAGCAGGTGAGGACGACCTTCAGCGCACCGGTCTCGGAAGCCCGGGCGAAGACGTCGTACGCCTCTATACATCTGGCCGAGCTCGAAGTGGCGGCTGATGAACCGCTCGGCGTCGACCTGGCGTGAGGAGACCAACCGGAGAAGGGTGGGCGTCGAGTAGGTGTCCACGAGACCGGTGGTGATGGTGAGATCTCGGATCCACAGGGACTCCAGGTAGAGGGTGGCCGGCTTCCCGTGCACGCCGATGTTCGCCGCGTGGCTACCGGGGCGGACCAGCTGCGTGCAGAGCTCGAAGCTCTCGAGTACCCCTACTTCCTCGATGGCCACATCCACGCCCAAGCTCCCGGTGAGCCCCTTCACGTAGGCGACGGCGTCCTCACGACTGTTGTTGACCGTCACGTCGGCACCGAAGCCCTTGGCCGCCTCCAGCCGGGCGTCGGCCAGGTCGATGGCCACGATGTGGGCCGGAGAGTACATCTTCGCTCCCGTGATCGCCGAGAGCCCGACCGGGCCGGTGCCGACGACTGCCACCGTGTCCCCCGGCTGCACCTTGCCGTTGAGCACGCCCACCTCGTACCCGGTCGGCAGGACGTCGGCCAGCATGAGGATCTGCTCGTCCGAGGCGCCCGCAGGCACGCGGTAGGTGGAGGTATGGCGAACGGTACCCTGACATACTCGGCCTGGGTGCCGTCGATCATGTACCCGAGGATCCACCCACCCCCACCGACGCACTGGCCGAAGCGCCCCTCCCGGCACATCGGCGAGGACATCGGGCTGTTCGGCCGGCTGGTGGGAGCGAACCACTGGAGCCCGCTCGAGCATGTCGCCACTCCCGACCCGGCCAACGTGGCGCTCGTCGAGGTCCGCGACCCCGACCGCGAGGAGCGGGTCCTCTCCACCCGGCGGGTCGCCCTGCTCGGGAAGTGGGCGGGTTGGCAGCAGTACCGCCACGTGGTCGAGGCGACCGTGGGCTGGAACAGCCACGTCTGAGCGGGTGGCCGACGGGCGGTCCTTCTCGCTCAGTCCGGCACCGGGCCCTCCAGCCCGGGGCGGCGGACCCAGTCGAAGTTGACCTGCTCCCACGCCTCGACGATCCGTGTCGGCACGGAGCTCATCGTCTCGCCGGCGCAACGCTCACCGGGCCGGCCGGGCATGTCGTGGCGGGGCGGGTCCCCGTAGTCCGCCCGAGCCACCAGGGCTGGGAGATCGCTTTCGACGACCTCGAGTGAGCCGGCCATGATGTCGAATCGCTTGGCGCCTTCGCTGACCGGGAAGGTCGCCCTGCACGACTGGCAGGCGATCTCGTACAGAACCGCCAGCTGGTCGTACACGCCGAGAAGACCAGGCTCGAACGGCCAGAACCGGGGGACCCCGTTGCCGTCCCACCATTCGACGGGCGCCCCGCCGGCGACGGCCAGGATGTCCCGGTAGGCCGGCTTCACGATGCCGCTTTGTCGATCGCAGCCAGCAGCGCTTCGACCGCATCGACCGGCAGCGAGATGTCGGAGGTCCAGTGCGCGCTCCACGCTGCCCGGCCCTCCAACCCGAGCTCGCGCAGCTTGGCGAGCGCACCGTCACGCCTGGCCTCGTCCGCCGCGTGGTCGGCGTCGACGCATGCTTTGCGGGCCAGCTCGTTACGTTCGCGCCGGGCTAGCTCGGCGGCGGTCGCCGGGTCTCTCAGTGCGGGGCGGAGCACGTCTCCTCTACTGACCACGACCGCACCGTACGGCCGGCGCCAGAACTCCGCCTCGTGCTCCGCGTTCGTCACCGGCCGGTACACGTCGAGCGAGCCGTCCAGGCTGTCGGTCACCAGGTAGCCGGCTGCCGTGAGGATCCACCGTGCCGTCTCCCGCTCCTCGGCCTCTCTCTCGTAGGCGTTGGAGCGATACGAAAACCGCACGCACCCACCGCGGACAGAGAACCTGCCTGGGTAGCTACCCGCATCCCTGGGCAACCCGCCTTTGGCAAGCAGGCGGGACACGACTCTCGAGTCGGCTGCGATGTACCGGCCGGGCTTCGGTTCGGCGGGGACGGGGCTCTCCTTCACCGCGTGTCCTTTCTTCGTTCCGCCACCTACCGCCGGCGCCTCGAGCTTGTCTCGCCGCCGTCGACGACGCTGAGCTTGGGTGCGGCGAGAGCCGCCCAGGCGGGCTCGTCGCCGGCCTCGGCGCCACCCTCCCACAGCTCGAATGCCGCCTCGGCGATCGCCCGCATCCGCCGGCGGGTGGTGGCCGCCCAGGCTCCCCAGGCCTCGGCGTCGTCGCCGAAGGGGGG
>JAJZJY010000468.1 GCA_021809885.1 Actinomycetes bacterium | reverse complement strand
AGCGGACCCTCGTCGGCAAGACGTCGGGGACCGAGGCGGACCATCTCGGCAACCTCATCCGTGGCCTCGCGCCCCTGGAGTGCATCCTCCAAAACCTCCAGTACCGGCCCTGGGTCCGACTGCGAGCGATCCCGTACTTCAGTCGGGTAGCTGAACAGGCCGAGCAGGAGTAACGATCATCTGGGTCACAAGTCCCCTCGAGGTAACGAAGAGGGGCCTACTGATCCTCGACCAGTTCGGCCAGGGCCAAGATGGCGACGATGCGCCCAAGGCGGGCGCGGGCTGGCGGGCGCATCACAACCACGGATACGCCGACGGCGCCCAGCTGGTCACGGACCAGGCGGCGGGCGAGGGGGTCGGGGGCCACCCGTTCGCGCCGTTCCACCACGACGACGTCGAACCAGCCGGCCCGGGCATACGCCACGAGCTGGGCCAATCCGGGGCGTTCCAGCGTCGTGCCGAGGCTCACGTCGGCGTAGGTTGCGACGTGCCACCCGTGCCGGCGACTTACGAAGGCCGCGACTTCGGCGGCCTGAGCGTCGAGGCGCCCTCGGGCGTGTGCAGCCGGGTCCTCTCTGGCGTAGATGGCGACGCGATGCATCGCGGCTCCTTTCGGTCCGTTCGCAGTGAGAGGGAGGAGACCTCCGTCGTGGGGGGAATGCAAGCCGGCCGTCACTCTCAGACGCCCCCGGCTTCTTGCCCTATGGGCGCTGTACGAGATCCCGGACGTGGAGCGTGCCGGTGGCGGCAATGATCCCGATCCCGCCCCGCCAGCGACGCAGCTCGTCGCGCACGTCGGCCCAGATCTCGACCTGGTCGGCGTCCAGCTCGTCCTCGACGGGCGTCCCGTGCCGGCGGCGACGACCGAGCGGCCCTCGGTGCGCACGACGATCCCGGTGTACCGACCGCCCCATTTGCGGTCCCGGACCACCGTTTCCACGGCCAGTCCCTGTTCTGCGTTCGCTGCCATCGCCGCGCCTCCCTGTTCATCGTGCCGTTCCAGGCGAACTACCTCGTGCGAGCCACGATCTCAAGGAGTCCCGGCCCAGCCCGGCACGGCCCGGGATGGCTCCCTACCGCAGCCCGATCGCCACCAGCGCCCCGAAGCAGAGCCAGGGTCCGAGGGCGATCGGGCGACCGCGTCTGGCCAGCCTGGTGGCGTGGCGGGCGAGGAGCGCCAGGGCGGCCAGGGCCCAGCCGACGAGCACGCCGGTCGTGAGCACCGGCCAGCCCAACCAGCCGAGCCCGAGGGCGAGGAGACCCCCGAGCTTGACGTCGCCGAGGCCGAGGCCGTGCTCGAAAGCGAGCCCGAGGACGAGGTAGAAGCCCGTCACCAACGCCATGGCGAGCGCAGCGCGCCCGAGCGGCCACCAGCGCCCCTCCATGCCCGCGGCTAGCGCCATGAGCGCAACGACCACCGGATAGGACGGCAGGACGATCCAGTTGGGGAGGCGGTGGGTGCGCAGGTCGATGACCGAGACGACCACCCCAAGCACCCCCAGGTACACGAAGGCGGCCAGCGTGACTGACCAGCCGATCCGCCAGACGAGGATCGCCTCGACCGCCGGCACGGCCGCAGCTGCGGCGGCGCGTTGGCGGCCGGCACCAAGGCCGGCTGCGAGCTCGGCGAGGGTCATAAGGGCAGCCGGGCGCGCCGAGCGCGCTCGGCCGGGGACTCCTCCGGGGCGGTCAGCGAGCGGTGGAGGCGCACGGTGGCGGGCTCGGGGTCGACGTCGATCTCGTCCAGTCGACTCTGGAGGAGCCGCCAGGTGTCGGCAACGGCGTCGAGACGGCCGCGCTCGGCCTGGAGGGTCATGAGCCGGCGGTAGGGCTCCTCGGCGTAGCGGTTGATGTCGATGGCCCGGTGCAAGGTGGCGTCGGCCGCGTCGGGATTGCCGAGGCGGTCCTCAAGGTCGGCCAGGCGCAGGTGGGCATCGAGGGCCCGGCGGTGGAGGTCCTGGCGGACGGGCTCCACCCAGGGGTAGTCGGTGCCGGCCAGCAGCTCGCCCCGGTAGGTGTCGACGGCCCGGCGCAGGGCCACCCGGGCGACCCGGTCGTCCTCGGCCCGTGCCGCCACACCGAGGGCGTCCTGGAACACCCACAGGTCGCAGGCGAGCGCAGCAGGGTCGAGGCGGTAGACGTCGCCCGATTGGACCAGCACCTTGGTGCCGGGGTCGCCCGCCGCCCCCAGGCGGGTCCGCAGGTTGGTGGCCGCCTGCCAGAACTGCTTGTGGACCTGGCTGCGCTCGGTGTCGGGCCACAGGGCCTCGACCGCCGCCTCGACGCTCGCCCCTTCGGGACGCAGGCACAGCCAGGCCAACAGCTCCTTGGCCACGCTGCGCAGCCCCTTGGAGACCACCTCGCCATCGACGGCGATCTCGTAGGGACCGAACACGGTGACCCTGACCGGCGCCGTCTCCGGCGGGGTCGGGGGTTCGGGTGGCTCAATCGGCAGGACATCGCTGGCCGGCACAACGTGAAGCGGCGTGGAGGGATCGGCAGGGGTGACCTCTGCCGACGAGACGGGCCGCGGCCACGCGGTCTCCTCGGGCCCGGTGATGCCGGCGGTGTCGTCGTCGTCGGTGCTGTCGGGGCGCTCTTCGGTCTCGGCCAGGGTGGCTACCACGTCGGCCGCCTCATCGGCGCGGAGACCGAACAGCTCCGCGCCGAGGAGGCGAGCGGCCAGTTCGCCGGGCACCCCCGTGCTCACCACCCGGTCGGCACCCATCACCAGACGCGCCGGCATCGCGGCGTGCGGGTCACAGGTGAACACGGCGAACCCCAGCCGCGGCCCGGCGGCCACCGTCGCCGCCCACCGGCCGGCGTCGGCGCCGGGCACCTCGTCGATGACAGCAAGGACCATCGGCACCGGCTCCCACGGGTTGGCCTGGCGGTAGGCGACGACGTCGGGGACATCGTCCTCGGTCAGCTGGCGGGTGCGGGACAGCACCATGCGCTCCAGGGACGCGAGCACGGCATCTGGGCCGTCGACGACTCGCAGGCCGGGTACCGGGCCGGGGAGGGCCCCCGGTCCGAACAGCTCATCGAGGGCAGGCCGGGTCATGATCACCTCGGCTGCCCGTGGTCCTGCCCGCACCATGAGCGAAGCGACCCAGGCCGCCGCCACCTGGGAGGCATCGGGGCCAGCGAGGGTCACCCCGCCCAGCTCGCTCAGCGCCATCTCGACCGTGTGGCCGTCCCGGGTGCCCACCTCAACCAGGTCGGGGCGTTCCCGGTGCTCGGGATCGTCGTCGGCCAGCAACGAGACGCCCGGCGGCGGCGCCATCACCGGCACGGCGGATTCATCTGCGTCACCGGCCGCGACGTCACCGGGGTCGACGTCCCCTCGGTGGACGGATGCCAGGCGGCGGAGCGTGGGCCGCAACGGGTCGGGACCGAGGTGGCGGCCGGGCTCGGGCGGCCGGTAGCGGTAGGCGTGGCGGCGCCGCAGCCTGCCGAGCGCGACCGCCGAGAGCACGCCGGCCACGAACGAACCTCCGACCACAGACCCCGAGGGGAGGCGAACCGGGCCGGCGCTGCGATCCGCCTGATGCGGTGCAGTGCTGTTCACCTGCGCTGGGACCAGTGGGTGTCCAGTCCAATCCGGCACCGTGCGGACCGGCGGCTCAGTAGGCGGTGGCGTTGCCGGCAGAACGGCACTGCTTGGCGGACCGGCGGTGGTCGGCCGATTTGTGGCAGGCGCAGTGACCCGCCCAGGACTCGGCACCACCGGCGAGGACGGCGAGGACGAGGGGGGCGGCGATGGCGACGCTGTCGGCGGAATCACTGTCGCCGCCGCTGTCGGGAGGAGCAGGCTCCAGCCGGGGTCGATCCAGTGCGGGTCGGTGAGGCTGGCGCCGCCGGGCTGGGGGCGTCCTTCGTTGAGCACGTAGATCTCCGACCAGTCGAGCGGGTCGCCGAGCTCTCGTTCGGCGATCCCCCACAGCGTGTCGCCGCGCCCGACGACGTAGGTGCGCATCTGGTCGGCCACCGGGATGCCAGGCGATGCATGGGGCGCCGGGCCCGAAGGGCCGGCCGCCGGTGCCGGGGCCACTGGGGCGCCCGTTGGCGACGAGTCGGCCCCAGGTGGCGCCGTGGGCGGCGCGTGGAGCTTGGTCGGCAGACTGTTGCCAGTGAGGACGAAGGCGGCGACCGGGCGGCGCAAGGCCACCAGTCCTGTGCCGGGCGAGCCGGCCGGTTGGCTTTGGGCGGCCCTGGGTGCGAGGGCGAGGGCTGCGACCACGACGGCTGCGACGAGGCGCCCCGTGAGTGGCTGGAAGACAGAGGCGACCGGGAGGCGCCGGGCTCGCCGGCCGGCGAGCGCGGCGGGGATCTCGGCGGCGACCGAGGCCACGAGGACCGCCCAGGTGACCCACACCACGACCGCCAGGACGTCGACGAGGGTCCGCCCGGCGATGCCGCGGGAGTCGAGGGCCCGGCCGACCTGTGCCGTCGAGGGGACGTGGTGCGGGAGGGGCCAGCCGATGTAGTGCCACAGCGCCCAGGGGATGCCGGCGACGAGCGCGGCGAGGACGACGAGGGCGGCGATGCCTTTGGCGAGGT
>JAJZJY010000467.1 GCA_021809885.1 Actinomycetes bacterium | reverse complement strand
CGAGATTGCGTATAAAAGGGAAGCCTTTTCTGGAGTTCACACTGTGTTTTATGGTCGTTGAACAGGGTTTTTATTGTGGCGCACAGGTGAGCGCCACATGGTCTCAACCGCCGCGGTTGAGCCGTGCCATCAGCTCGCGGTTGATCTGCCGTGCGGCTTCGAGTCCCTCGGTGCTCTGTGCCAGTGCTTCTCGAGCTTCGAAGAGCATCTGCTCGAGCTCCGCGATCCGGGTGCCGGTCGCTTCGCTTTGAGCGCGGGTAGATCCGGCGGCGAGGTCGTCGGCCATCACCTGGTGGCCCAACAGTTCGCCCAGCCGATGCTTGAGCGCGCCGAGCTGGGATTCGAGCCGGTGGTTGAGCGCCTTGGCGTTCTCCAAGTCGGCACGTAACGACGCGGTCGTCACCCGGATGCTCGCCGCAGTGTCCGCGGCCTGGCGATCGGTGACTTCGACCGCGCGCCGTTCGGCTTCAGCCCGTAGCTCAGGGTGGTCGTAGATGAACCGGCGGCTCACCCCTGCCTTGCGGGCCAGGACGGCGGGTTGGGGCGACTCACCGGCGGCCACCATGGCATCGAGGGCGGCGAGGACGCGCGCTGCTTTGGCGCTCGAGTCCGCCCGGCGCAGCCGGACCAGGTGTTCGCCTGGCTCAGCCACCGGCGGCACGGTGTTCAGCGGCGGCCTCGATGGCCGGGAAGAGAGTGGGGCGAGTCTGACGGGTAAGGCCGCGGAACTCGACCGGGAAGGTGTCGACCAGGGCGGCGCGTTCTGTACGCATGGTGGCGATGGCTGTCTCGACGCGCTGGCGGTCGGTGGCGTCGAGTTCGCCGAGCTGCTCGTCGTTGGCCCGTATGAGTAGTCGCACGGCGTCGATCTCTTCGTTCGAAGGAACGGCGTCGCTGCGGGCCCACTCGGCCAACTGCGGCATCGTTGTGGCCAGGCGCTCTTTGTCGGCCAGGAGCTGGGCCAGATAAGCGGTCAGCTCGGGCTGGTAGGAGGGGTCGGTGCGAAAGTAGGTGCAGCCGGTGCAGCGGTGCCGGAACGGACAGGAATGCCCATCGGCGGTGACGTTGGCCGGTTCGGTGCACACCCCGAAGGGAACTGCGACCTGGCCGATCTGTTCGCGCAGCGCCTCGGCGTCACTGAGGCCATTCAAACTCGGGCGAGCACGACGACCAGCAGCATCGAGTTGGAGCGGACCCAGAGCATCTTGAGCGGCCCGCTTGCGCCGGGCGGTGACCCGGTAGTAGCCGAGCGTGGATCGTACAGTGTCGTGTCCGAGTAGCTCTTTCAACGTGTCGACCGGTGTGCCGGCGTCGGCGTGACGTTGGGCGAAACTGTGACGGAACGCGTAGGGAAACACCCGATTCCTGGGGAACGGCACCGGGCGTCCGTTGGCGTTGCGTTCCGGGCCGTCAAGACGGGGCAAGGCGTCAACCCACTGGCGCATCACCCGGTCCAACCAGCTCGGTGAGACCGGCCGGGTGCCGTCTGGGTTCTTGAGGACTCGGGGAAACAGGGCGAGATGCTCCGGGGCTGTGTCGGGGAAAGCGGCAAGCACCCGAGCCCTCTGGGCGGAGATGATCGCCACTTCGCGCTCGAAGATGGGCAGACGCACGCCGACCTTGCCCACCTTGGGCATGTCATGCACCAGGACCGGACTCGTTTGGTGCTCGCCGTCCTCGCTCACGTGGTCGTCGAAGTCGAGACAGGACAACGACAAAGAGCACACTTCGGCGGTGCGGCGGCCAACGCCGGCGGCGAGTTCGACCGCGGCCCGGGCCATCGGACCCGCCATCTGCTCGAGCAGCCCGAGATTCTCCTCCGAGAGGAGCTGCGCCATGACGATCTCGGGCAGGGCTCGACCGACATCGTCGGCTTCCCGGCGCAACGGCGCCGGACGATCGCCTCGCCGCAGTGCCACCTCGTCGGCCAACCCAGCCATCGGGGCACCAGGGCCGGTGAGCCCGAGCGCCCGACAGTCCCGTAGGAACTTCGACAGCACATCTATGGTCTGGCGCCGCATGAAGGCAGTCGTCGTCCCTGCTGCTTCGAGGTGTCCCAGCCGAGCCAAGAAGGCCTCGATGTCGCGGCGAGTGAGCAGAGCCGGGTCTTCTCCAGCGTCGTCGCGACGAGCCAGATGCGCCGAGAAGACTCCAACGGCGTTGAGCGTGGTCTGCACGCTCACCTTGCCGACCGAGATGAGAGCGTCCGCGGCCCACGTCTTGGCAGCTGCCTTCAGCCATCCTTGGGTGATCGGTGGGGATATGGCTCGGCCATTGACGTGCAGGGCGCTGGTGCCGATGAACGACAGCGAGCCGTGCTTGCCCCAGTGGCGCAGATCCCAGACGTCCTTGCTCTGCTCACTTTCGAGATCTGAACAGGCCAGTGCGACGCAGCGGGCGGTGAGCGACAAGAAGTGGCGCACTGCTGGCGTCACGGCGGTCACGTCGATCTCGCCGACACTGCTCGCTTGTGCTCGGCGCAGATAATCGGCACTGGCCCGGAGGTCGGTTGGCATGAGCCGACGCCCGGACTCGAGGCAGCCCTGAATGCCCAAAAGCACTTCGAGGATGACGCGTGGGGGCAGGCCGCGCAGAATGACGCGTCCCTGCCGATTCCCCCGGCACGGAAGGGCGGTCCGGGCGAACCGTTCTAGGTCAGGGTGGCCCGCCACTCGCCAAGCTTGATCGTGCGCGTCGCACAGTCCGTGGATCTGGCGGGCGACGAGGCGCTCACAGGAGAGCACCGCGCAGATCCCCAACGTCGCTCGAGGTGGCGGCGGTCCGAAGGGACGGCCGTCGCCCGAGAGGAAGTCCTCCGTGCTCTGGCCCCGGCGCCTTCGCAGGGCATCGCAACTCAGGCATAGGCCGTTGGAGATAGCCGGGCGAGAGAAGCCCGGAAGGCAGCACACCGCGCACAGTCGCTCGCCTGGACGTCGCGCGCTGACGCCCGCCGAGAGGAAGGCTTCAATGGGCTGACTGGGTTCGCGGGCCCGACGGGTGGCGCAGGCACCGCACAGCGGGCCCTTGCACCACGCCTCGCTGCCACAACCTGCCACCGCGCAGACCTGGTAGCCGAGCAGGCGGTGTGATCGGTCAGGGGTGAACAACTCGCTCACTGGATCCCAGCCCACTGCCACGAGTAACGCCATGTCGAGAGCAGCCGCGAGGCGATCAAGGTCACCGACCGATACCTGGTCCGCCTGACGCGCGATCGCTTCGGCCCTCATGGCTGCACCTCCTCGGATCCAAAGTCGAGTGGCCCGAGCCGGTCCACCGCGGCACGCTGCGCGTCGATGTCGGAGTGCAGGTACATCTCGGTTGAGCGGATAGATGCGTGCCCGAGCAACTCTTTGACCACGTCGATCGATGCACCGCGCGCCAGCAGTTCGGTGGCGGTGGCGTGGCGGAACATATGGGGGGTGATCACCCGATCGAGCCCGGCCCGTCTCGACGTCACGGCCAGCCACTTGCGCACGGTGTCGCTCGACATCGGGTGCCCCAAGGGCGCATGCGCGATGTTGACGAGCACGAAGTCACAGCTCCTCGCGGCCGAGCAGGCCTCCCGCTCGGTCAGGTAGCGGTCATAGCAGGCAAGCACCTCGCTGCGCACGGGGACCGACCGCTCGCCGGACTTGGCCCGGGCACCGTTGGGGTTGTCCCGGGCCACCACATGGAGATGGGGTCCGGGCATCGAGCAACCGAGCAGGGCGGCAGAGGGGACCAGGTGCAGATCCGAGCGGCGCAGCCCCAACACCTCGCCGACGCGCAGCCCGCAGAACCACAAGATGACCAACAAGAACCGATCCCGCCAGCAGCGAGATGTCCGCAGCAACGCCTCCACCTCGTCGTGGTGCACCGGCACCGGGCGCGCGGTGCGCCGTGAGCGCTGGACGTGGCGGGGCCGGGCCCGATAACGCAGTCCCGATCCTTCGGGACGTAGCTCGGCGGGGAGATGACGATCGTCGCCCACCTCGTAGAGGAGGGTGAGCACCGAGGCGTCGAGGGTGTGCTCGGCCACGGCGTGCTTGTAGAACTCGCGCACCGCAGCCAAGACGTGATTTATCCTCCCCGCCGAACGCACCTTTCCCTGCCCGGCCCCGGCCCGGGTGACCGGCGTCGTCTTGAGCATGGTGACGAAGGACCCGAGTGCCTTGACGCCGGCGAGCAGGTCGCGCCCAGTGCTTTGACACCACGACAGGTAGCAGGCCAAGTCCGAGGCGTAGGAGCGGGTGGTGCCCTCGGCCCGGTCGGCGCCGAGACGGAGATGGCGCAGGTAGGCGTCAGCGGCCGGGACTGGCCGCCAGTCGTCGTCGACCACCGTCCAGTAGGCCAGCGTATCGGTCAGCGCGACACGCAACGGCTGCACAGAACTTCCCTATGTGGCGCACAATGCTGCACGTGGCGCACCGTATCCAGAGGGTGTGACACCAACCCCGCAAAAGGCCCCTGCCCGCGACACCCCCGCACAGATCTGGCACTCCAGAAAAGGCTTCAAATATCTGATCGTGATTGTTGATCATGACTCAGGAAGGCTGATCTGGGCGGCACCAGGGCGCGACAAGAA
>JAJZJY010000466.1 GCA_021809885.1 Actinomycetes bacterium | reverse complement strand
GCCTTCGTCACGCACATCCGCACGATGCTCCTCGAGCGCGGATTCTACGAAGAACGACTCAGCCACCTGGACTACTGCCAGGTGTGCAAGGATCGCCAACTGTTCCCGAGCCAGGCGGCCGGGGGGGGGAGGGACCTTGAGTGATCCCCATCTCGGAGGCCTGGGATTTCGTGCTGGCAGGGTGCGTGCCGCCCGCGCCGGTTCCCTGCGCCATCGGTGAGGCCCCGGGGCACGTCCTGGCCGAGACGGTCCTCGCTTCCGAAGACGTGCCGCCTTTCGCCAACTCGGCCATGGACGGGTATGCGGTGCAAGCCGCCGACACGGTCGAAGCTCCGGTTCGGCTGCGGGTGGTGGCCAGCGTGATGGCCGGCGACAGTCCGACCACGGCTGTCGGCCACGGCGAGGCGGTCCTCATCATGACCGGCGCGCCCATGCCACCCGGGGCCGACGCGGTGTGCATCGTCGAACGCACCCGGTTGGAGACGAAAGCGTCGGTCGTCATCGAGGAAGCCGTCGGCGCGGAGACGAATGTCCGGCATCCGGGCGAGGACATCGTCGCAGGTGACGCGGTCTTCAGTGCAGGAACTGTGGTGACCCCACCGCACGTCGGGGTCCTCGCCAGTCTCGGGATCGAGACCGTCCTGGTTCAGCCGACCCTCCGGGTGGGCGTCGTCTCCACCGGCGACGAACTGGCGACCGGGAGTGGAGCGCTCGCCCCGGGGAAGATCCGTAACTCGAACCGTCCTGCACTGCTGGCGCAGCTCCAGGTCGACGGTTGCTACCCGGTGGACCTCGGGACGGTCCGGGACGACACGACGGCATTGCGGCACGTCCTCGAGCACGGAGCCGGGTCCTGCGACGCGGTGGTGGTGACCGGTGGGGTGAGTGTCGGCGACCGTGACGTCGTGAAGATCGTGCTGAAGAAGCTTGGCGGCAATGCGGCGCGGTGGATGCAGGTTGCGGTGAAGCCGGCCAAGCCCTTTGCCTTCGGGACCATCGGGGTGGTCCCGACGCCGGTGTTCGCGCTCCCTGGGAACCCGGTGCCTGCTCTCGTCTCCTACGAACTGTTCGTTCGGCCCGGCCTGCGCGCCATGGCCGGCTACCGGGTGCTCGACCGGCCGCGTCTCCCGGCCACCACCGAGATCGACCTCGCACGCCGGCCGGACGGCAGGGTGCATCTCGTACGGGTGCTGGCGCACACCGGTGACGGCGGCACGGTTCGGGTGGATCGGCGGGCGGTCAGCGCTCGCACATGCTGTGGGCGATGGCCGAGGCGAACGCCCTGGCGATCGTGCCGGACGGCCACGGGATCCCTGCCGGCGGGCGGGTGGACGTGCTGTTGCTCGACGCCGAGCGCCTGCGCCCGTCGGGACAGGAGCGGGAGTGGTGAGCCCGCCGGTCGCAGCGGTGCCGATCGCCATCGGAGCACGGCCGTCGCCCGGGCGGGGGCATCAGGGGACTGATCGCACCTTGCCCCTCATGCCGGCCGAAGGCGCTCTCGTCGATCGCCACGGACGCGTCCACACCGACCTGCGGATCTCGGTCACCGACCGCTGCAACCTCCGCTGCGTGTACTGCATGCCCGAAGAAGGGCTCGCATTCCTGCCACGATCAGAGATCCTGTCGTTCGGGGAGATCGCCCGGGTGGCCCGGGTGGCCCGTACTCTCGGCGTGCGGTCGATCCGGTTTACTGGCGGCGAGCCGCTCATGCGGCGGGGCCTTGTCGAGCTGGTGGGAATGGTTGCAGGAGAGGGGTTCGACGACGTGGCCCTCACCACCAACGGAACCCTCCTCGTCCCCCACGCCCGGGCCCTGGCCGCCGCCGGTCTGCACCGGGTGAACATCAGCTGCGACTCGCTGCAGCCGCTGCGCTTTTCCGAGATCCGGCGGCGCGGGGACCTCGGGACGGTCCTCGGTTCGATGGACGCCGCCGAAGCAGCCGGGTTGTCCCCGGTCAAGGTGAACGTGGTCGTGGTGGCCGGCGTGAACGACGACGAGATCCTCGACTTCTGCGCCTTCGGGCGTGACACGGGCCGGCTCGTGCGCTTCATCGAGTACATGCCCCTCGACGCTGAGGGCAGCTGGTGCCGCGACCAGGTGGTGCCGAGCGAGGAGCTCCTGGCTCGCATCGGCGCCCAGTGGCCCTTGGCGCCCGTGGCGGCAGCCGGCGGAGAACCGGCACCGGCCGAGCGGTTCCGGTTCGTGGACGGCCGGGGCGAGATCGGTGTAGTGGGGAGCGTCACCCGCCCCTTCTGTGGAACCTGCAACCGGCTGCGCCTGACGGCCGACGGGGCCGTACGGAACTGCCTCTTCACCGACGACGAGGTTTCGGTACGGGCTGTGTTGCGAAATGGGGGGAGCGACGACGATCTCGCCGTGGCGGTGCGCAAGGCGGTGTGGGGGAAGCTGCCGGGCCACGGCATCAACGATCCGGGCTTTCTTCGTCCGGTCCGCTCGATGTCGATGATCGGCGGCTGAAGGTGCCCGCCTGCGGCTTCTTCGGGATAATCGCGCAGGCGGCCGGCACTCGCCGACAGTGCGCCCGGCTGCGGCATTCGCTCTACACGCGGCGCGCCTCGCTTTTCGCAGCGGGTTCCGGCCTCGCAGCCCGGCCCCGTGTCGCGATCTTGACGCCGTCTGTTCCCGGCGACCCTGCACGTGCACTGCGTGACTTTGGAGGCAACTGATGAACCGTGCCCGCCCGACGGTGGTGATCTTGGGCGCCGGCTTCGCCGGGCTGCGTGCCCTGTACCGCCTGCGCGACCTGAGCGAAAGAGCCGAGCTGGTGATCATCGACACCCGCTTGACCAGTGTGGCCCGTCCGGCGCTGCCAGAGGTGGCGCTGGCCGGCAAACCGGTCGACCACGCCCGGTTCCCTGTCCGTGACGCCGTCGCCCGCCACGGTGCCCGATTCGTCCACCGGGCCGTCGGGCGGGTGGAGGCCGGGCGCTCCCGGATCGTTTTCGACGACGGCGGCGACATGCGCTACGACGCGCTCCTGGTGGCCCTGGGCGCCGACAAGGACTACGACGCCATCCCCGGTTTCGGGGAGTTCGGCTATTCGGTGTGCGACGACACCGAAGCGCCACGCCTGGCAGCCGCCTTGGAGGGCTTCGAGGGCGGACCGGTCGTGATCGGCTCGGCCAAGAGCACCTGGGGCAGCCGGGTCGAGGTGCCACAGCTCGCCGCGCCCTGCGAAGGCCCCGTCGCCGAGATCATGTTCATGGTCGACTACGAGCTGCGCCGGCGTGGCCTGCGCGACGCCTCCCCGGTCAGGGTGTTCAGCCCTGGGGCGATCTTCTTCGAAGATGTCGGCCCGAAGGTCCACGCCGACGTCGAGCCGCTCGTGGCTCGCCAGGGCATCGAGGTCACCACCGCGAAAGTGCTCGACCACCTGAGCCGACGCCACGTGCACTTCAGAGACGGCACCAGTTGGGACAGCGCCCTGTCGATCGTGCTCCCACCCTATAGCGGCAACCCCGTGGTGAAAGCCTCCCCGGGCCTCGGCGACGAGCAGGGCTTCGTCCCCACCGACACCACCATGCGCCATCTCGACTTCGAGCACGTCTACGCGGCCGGCGACGCGGCGGCGCTGTCGATGCCCAAGCTCGGCCACATCGCGGTCATGGAGGCCGCCGTAGCCGCCGCCGCCATCCGCCAGGACCTGACCGGAGAAGGCGACGTCCCACCGCACCGGCCAGAAGTCTTCTGCATCGCCAACCGCGGCGGCCACGACGCCACCTTGATCTACTCCGACACCCTCTACGGCGGGAGCATCGACCTCACCCCCGACGGCGTCGCCGCGCACCTCATGAAGTGGAGCTTCGACAGCTACTACTTCCACACCAAGGGCCACCTGCCCCCAGACCTCGCCACCGAAGGCCTCGAGACGATCCTCCGCAAGGTCAGGCCCAGTTGAGCTTGTCGCTCATGCCGAGATGACGCTCGGCTTCGTTGCCTGGTGCGTGTGGCTGTGGCGCTGTCCTCAGGATCAGGATGCAGTGCCCTAAAAGCCGTGTAGCCACTCCGCTCCGCAGACCCGCGTCGGTCTTTTGGATCTCCCGACCGCCGTGATACGCGCGGACGTGGCCGTCGACGTAGAAGGTGCCCGATGCCGCGTTGCCACCGGCTCCGAGGTGATGACGGGCGAGGGTCGACAACAGCCGGTCGGAAAGCTCCATGGTGGCGAGACCTTCCATGCGCCGGCGCAGGGTCTTCATCACCTCCCGGTGCGCGGTCGAGCCCTGAGGGGTGTTGCCGGCCGCGCTGCCCATAGAGAGGTGCGGGAACGGGTGACCGGCTCGTACTGGCAGGGCATGGCAGGGTTGATCGAGGGCTGGGTACGAAAGAGCGCGCTGTCAGTCCCAGAGGTGGCGGTGGCCGAGCCTCGGGTGCGGAGTCAGGCGACCGATGGCGCAACAGGCTACGGTGATCGATGATGAATCGGGACGATTGGATCCAAGCATTTGCCGCCGCCCTCGGCGTTCCGGCCCTGTCCGAGAACGAGGTGGAGTTGGTCCTCGCGGTGGCGGCAGAGGCAGCTCACGCGTCCGAACGTACCGCGGCAC
>JAJZJY010000465.1 GCA_021809885.1 Actinomycetes bacterium | reverse complement strand
CTCGGTACCAAGCTCGGGCACCCCGGGCTCGGGCAGGCCGGTCGCCGACACGAGCCAGAACACCCCGCCGAAGGCCGCTACGTCCTCGCCGTTGAACTGCCCGGCCGCAGAGTCCCCCACGAACCTGTAGAGCGGGTGGCCGTTGTACTCCACCTGGCCCGTCGTGTACGTGCCCGCCGGGACAACCTGGAGCGCGGTCGGGTTGACCCCGGGCCCGGCGACCGGCGAGGTGCCGGCCGGCACGGCGAGGGGCGGCCACGGCGTCGTGCAGGGTGTACCGCTGGTCGGAGAACTGCTGAAACGGCTCGTCGTGTTGTCCGAAGTGCACTCGAAGCTGAGGGCGACACTTGGGGGGATGCCCGGGGGCAAGGCCGAGGGCGTGAAGGCGTCCCCGCTGAACATGTAGAGCGCGAAGCCGGCGCCCCCGCTGAACCCAGGGCCGGTCACTAGCACCGGGCCATAGGGGCTCGGTGCGACTTCGACAAGGGCATTGGCAGGTACGACCGGTGGGCGAACTAGGTGATGGGGCAGCCGGCCGGGCTGGGCGACCGCTGTCCCTGACCACGCGAGCATGCTTACCCCTGCTAATACCGCGACCACCGTGAGACCTGAGCGGAACCTGCTGAACACGACCCTTACCCTCCCTTTCTCGTAGGCCCCTTTGTTCGGTCTGGGCCTCTTCTCGTAGGACCCTTGGCCCGGGGGACAAATACCGCCTGTCCCTCGGCCAATCATACGACCCTCCGGACGGCAAAGCTATCGGGGCCTGGCGAAGGCCTCGACCGGGCAAGCGTCGAGCCATTGGGTGTTGCAGAGGCACCGCGGTAATGGCGTTGCCAGCTAACTCAGGAGCTTCTTGTAGACGAAAACGGTCTATTTTGCCACTTTCGTCTACAAGATAGCCGGGGCCCTTTTCGCTGGCTGGTACTGGCAAGCTTCTTGGGCCACCTTCGGCCCAAGGGGTCCCGTAATACAACCGCACCATCAGCCGGCAGCCAGAGCCCGCCAGGCTGGTTGGTCGCATGGAGTGGGCCAGCCCGTCCTGGGCGGCCCGGCCCGGCGGAGGAGGAGGGGCTTCAGGCCCGAGATCCTCATCCTCGAGGCCCGCGCCGGCCAGAAACGGGTTCGGCTCCACCGTCCCGGGGCATGGTGGAGGGCCAGGGCCGCGGAACTGATAAACGTGGTGGCCGGCGGGGCACATTCATCAGAAATGGGAGCATCTTTCTCCTTAGACCGAACTTACGGCGAGATCTTCAGCCCATTTGGTCTGTGACCAGCACGGATAGACACCGAACAGCCACTGGACGTAGGCACTAATAGTATTGCGCATGTGGGGTCTGTGGTGTAGGATATTGTTGTGGCTACGCGTGGTGGTGCCGTTCATGTGGCAGTGACTCGTCGGCACTACAAGGACAAGGTGTACGAGACCACGCTCTTGCGCCGCTCCTACCGGGAGGGCGGCAAGGTCAAGACCGAGACGCTGGGCAACCTCTCGCACCTGCCCCCCGAGACGATCGCGCTGATTCGAGCGTCGCTGGCCGGCGAGTCCTTCGTCGAGGCGGGGGCGGACTGGGAGATCGAGCGGTCCTTGCCGCACGGGCACGTCGCCGCGGTGTGGGCCATGGCGAAGAAGCTCGACCTGGCCGAGCTCTTGGGCCCCGCGTGCGCCGAGCGTGACCTGGCTCTGGCACTCGTGGTGGCCCGTGCCGTGAAGCCGGCCTCGAAGCTGGCGACCACCCGGTGGTGGTCAGACACCACCCTGGCCGCTGATCTGGGTGTGGCTGGCGCCTCCACCGACGAGGTGTACGCGGCCATGGACTGGCTGGTGGGCCGCCAGGAGACGATCGAGTCGGCGTTGGCCAAGCGTCACCTGTCCCAGGGCTCGCTCGTGCTCTACGACCTGTCGAGCTCGTGGATGGAGGGCACCCACTGCCCGCTCGCGGCCCGCGGCTACTCGCGCGACCACAAGGGCGGCAAGGCCCAGATCGAGTACGGCCTGATGACCGACACCGAGGGAAGGCCGATCTCGGTGGAGGTCTTCGCCGGCAACACCGGCGACCCGAGCGCCTTCATCTCCGCCGCCGCCAAGGTGCGCGACCGCTTCGGGCTCGAAGAGGTGGTCATGGTGGGTGACCGGGGGATGATCACCTCGGCTCGTATCGACGCGTTGCGCCCGTTGGAGGGGATGAGCTGGATCACCTCGCTGCGGGCCCCGGCGGTCAAGGCTCTGGCCGAGGCCGGCGCGTTGCAGCTGAGCCTGTTCGACCAGGCCAACCTGGCCGAGATCACCCATCCCGACTTCCCCGGCGAGCGCCTCGTGGCCTGCCGCAACCCGGCCCTGGCCGCCGAACGCACTCACAAACGCTCAGAGCTGCTCGACGCGACCGAGGCCGACCTTGCCAAGGTCGCGGCGGCGGTGACGCGCGAACGACGCCCGCTTCGAGGTCAGGACAAGATCGCCTTGCGCGTCGGGCGGATCGTCAACGCCCACAGGATGGCAAAGCACTTCGAGCTGACCATCACCGACACCACCTTCGGCTTCGCACGCAAAGCGACCGAGATTGCCGCCGAGGCGGCCCTCGACGGCATCTACGTGGTGCGCACGTGCGTTCCCGCCCGAAGGCTCGACGCCGGCGGTGTGGTCGAGGCCTACAAGGGCCTCAAGGTCGTCGAGGCCGACTTCCGCAGCCTCAAGGCCATCGACTTGGACCTGCGCCCGGTGCACCACTACCTCGAAGATCGGGTCCGAGCCCATGTGCTCATCTGCATGCTCGCCGCCTACGTCCTCTGGCACCTCCGCCACGCGTGGGCACCGATCTGCTTCACCGACGAACAGCCCCCCGCCCGCACCGACCCCGTCGCCCCCGCAGAGCCGTCGCCGGCCGCCCGGACCAAAGCCGCCCGCAAGCGCAGCACCGACGACCACCACACCTCCCACAGCCTCGCCACGCTCTTGGAGCACCTCGCGACGCTGACCCGCAACACCGTCGTCTTCGCCGGCGGGGTGCGAATCGACAAGCTCGCCGTCCCCACCCCCCTCCAACGCCGGGCCTTCGAGCTCATCGGCGCTCCCATCCCCACGGTCCTCAACACCATGTAGACAGAACGACCACCCTCAACAACGAAGAACCCCCTGCTCAGCAGGGGGTTCTTCCGTCAGGACCCAAGTAAGTTCGGCTTAGAGGACTGACGGATGCGTCCTTATCATCGTCACGTTCACCAGTTCCATGTACGCCCAGGGCCGAACTCGGGGCCCTCGGACAAGGAGACCACGCTGCCAATGGTGGCCGACGCCGCTAACGCTGCCGAGGCCCCGACAGGCTGGCTTTCCGCCCGGGCACCCTCTTGACAGCCTGCTGAGTGGAGCACGACCCGACCATCTACGCGGCGGGCACAGACGGCTGAGCCCATCCCCCAGCCGCGACCGCACGCGCCGGTACTGCCCGATCACCATCACTCCAGGTCCTGGCCGCTCGCCAACAGCTCGGCGGCTTCTTTCACTTCCCGGGCGAGCTCACGGCCCTCCAAGAGCGCCAGGCAGGCGTGGCCGTCCCGGGCCCTGGTGGCGACGAGCTCGTCCCGGGCGCCTTGGTCGTCCCAGTCGATCTGGGGCTTGGCCGAGGTCGCGTACTCGTCACCGCTTCTCATCACGGCCCGCAGCCCTGCCTCGAGGCCGTCGTCTGCCGCCTTCCGGAGGCCCCGCATAGCCGAGCGCATGAGGGTGATGGTGCCCATGGTGGCGACGGCGTCGTAGGCCGGCGTGGAGCCGAGTACCCGCTTCGCCCCGACGAGCCCCGCAGCCCCGGCCACCTCGACGGTGGCCTCGAAGATGCGCCGCGGCCGCTCCGAGCCGGCGAGCCGGGCCCTGAGGTCGACGAGCACCGTGTGGGCAAAGCTCCCCCAGCCCCCGCAGTCGTAGCCGCCGGCGCCTGACGCATAACGCCAGCGGGCGTCGTAGGTGTACGCCTCGACGGCGTCGCGGTCGGACAGCCCGGCGAGGCGCTGGAGGACCATCACTACTGCCAGCACCGAGGGCGGTACGCTGCGCCGGCCACGCTCCGAGAAGAGGTCGGAAAAGAAGTCGTCTGGGAAGAGCTTGTCCCGCTCGCGGTGCAGCACCGAGTAGATGCAGTTCTCCGGCAACGACCTCTCGCAGAACCGGCTGCTGTCGTCGAGCAGGTTTCCCTCGCGCTCGACCAGTCCGAGGCTCACCGCTCGCTCCAAGCAAATCTGGCGAACTTCACACTTGTAATTCTCGCACAGCTGCCTGCTGCGCGCGAATTCTCGGCCTGTTAACTACCTCCCCCCGTTGCGCTCGCCCCCCAGGGGGCGAGCGCGCCGAACAAGTGCCCAAGCGTACTGGTCCCCGGCTGGTCCCCAGGCCAGTGCTACAGGGTTCGGACCAGTTGGCTCAACGTGGCGTCCGGCCCTTCGTCACCACGCGAAAGACACCACCCTCCTAGGCCGACTTCGGGCTCACTCGTCCCCGAAGCCTCCGATCGGGTGGTGTTCTAGGAGGAACTCGGCGAAGAGCGGCACCGTGAAGTCAACCTGGCTCCTGCGCGGGGACCAGATGAGGCCTTT
>JAJZJY010000464.1 GCA_021809885.1 Actinomycetes bacterium | reverse complement strand
CGCGCGCCATGCAAGGCCACCAGGTTGAGCACCGACGCCAGCGCCATCTGCCCGTCCAGCCCCTCCCAACACCGGAGATCGCAGTACGAGCAGGTGCGGAGGGCGACCTGCTCACCCCCGATCCTCATCGTGATGACCACCAGCTCACGTGTCCGGCAGCTCGGGCACTTCATCGTCGGTTCCTCGCATCCATGCTCGAGGGGCTCTCCTTCAGGTGGTCCATCGGCGGGGCCGGGAAGGGCCTTGAGGCGTTTGCGCGCGTTTCCACGCCCGCCTCAGTGAATCCGGACGTAAGCCGCGAGCGCCGCGGCGTTGAAGGTGGCGTGGGCGACGATGCCAGGGCCGAGCCGACCGGACCGCCAGGTGTCGCCCGCCTCCGCCACCAACGTCGCGGCCGCCGACACGAGGATGCCGGCGGCGAAGCCGAAGAGCGCCTCGGGCAGACCCCAGCGGTTGGGCGGCGCAGGCACGGCGGCGGTGTGGGTGCCCGCCGGGGCCAGCTAGGAGACGAGCGTCGCTGGCGGATCCCAGCGGTCACCCGTAGCGGGAGGTGCGGGGATGGGTCCAGGAGCTCCGCCGGCAGCCATCGAGCCCTCCGCGCCGACGCGGCGATCGACCTGGGCCCAGCCACGGGGCGCCCGCAGGCGGGCGGCGTGCGAGTCGCACAACCCCCACTGGTCCCCGCTCGGCCCGGGCCGGTCGTCCAGCCACACACGCTGCCCCCCGTAGTCGTAGGTGAGCCATGCGTCGGCTGGGGAAGGGCAGCCCGGCCGGGCGCACGTGATGGGTCGCATGATGCTCACCGTACCGGCGTACCCTGCCGGCCTCGCGGACCCCGGCTCGGCGAGCGGGGTGCCGGGGCGGTAGCACCCTGGCGGGCCTACGATGGCTCTCATGTCTCGTCAGCCAGGCGACTTCCGCTCCGGCAAACCGGACCGCCCCTCGGGGCCGGGCGGTCAAGGGGGCCCCCCGTCGCTCAACAACAACTGGCGGTGGATCGCCGGCATCGGTGTCGCGGTCGTCGTCCTGCTCATCCTCATCCCCCAGTTGTTCGCCCAGCCGGCCACGCCGTCCCAGAGCTACAGCCAGTTCCAACAGGAGCTCGTCCACCACCAGATCGCGTCAGCGACGTTCAACTCCCAGACGGGCCACATCTCCTACACCCTGAACAAGCCAGCCGCCTCCTACCAGACGACCGGGTCGCCCATAGCCGGCAGCGACCTGATCAACTACTACTCGAAGTACACGTCGGTGAAGGTCAACAGCAACACGACCAGCATCTTGTCGAGCTTCCTGCCCTACCTGATCTGGATCCTGATTCTGGTGGGCTTCTTCGTCTGGATCTCACGCCGGGCGCAGGGCCAGATGAGCGGGATCATGTCGATCGGCCGCTCCAAGGCGAAGGTGTACACCACCGAGCGCCCCCGCACGACGTTCGCTGACGTGGCGGGCTACGAGGGCGTCAAGCTCGAGATACGGGAAGTCGTCGACTTCCTCCGCAACGCCAACCGGTTCAAGGAGATCGGCGCCAAGATCCCCAAGGGCGTGCTGCTGGTCGGCCCGCCCGGCACTGGCAAGACCCTGCTGGCCCGGGCCGTCGCCGGCGAAGCGGGCGTGCCGTTCATGTCGGTGACCGGATCGGACTTCATGGAGATGTTCGTCGGCGTGGGCGCCTCGCGGGTGCGGGACCTGTTCCAGACGGCTCGCAAGCAGGCGCCGGCGATCATCTTCATCGACGAGATCGACTCCATCGGGCGCAAGCGCGGCGCCGGCCTCGGTGGCGGCCACGACGAGCGGGAGCAGACGCTCAACCAGATGCTCGCCGAGATGGACGGCTTCGAGGCGACCGAGGGCGTAGTCATGATGGCGGCCACCAACCGCCCCGACATCCTCGACCCCGCCCTGCTCAGGCCTGGCCGCTTCGACCGCCAGGTCGTCGTCCCCCTCCCCGATCTCGAGGAGCGGCTGCCGATCCTCGCCGTGCACTGCCGTGACAAGCGGATCGCGCCGGACGTGGACCTCTCGGTGGTGGCCCGCGGCACGCCGGGGATGAGCGGAGCCGACCTGGCCAACCTCGTCAACGAGGCCGCCCTCCACGCCGTGCGGCGGGGCGCGCAGGCGATCCACATGATGGACTTCGAGGCGGCGCGCGACCGGGTGCTCATGGGTCAGCGTCGGGAATCGACGGTGCTGTCGGAGAAGGAGAAGGAGGCGACCGCCTACCACGAGGGCGGCCACGCCCTTCTCGCCTACGTGCTGCCTGACGCCGACCCCGTGCACAAGGTGACGATCCTGCCGACGGGGATGGCGCTGGGGGTCACCCAGCAGCTGCCTATCGAGGAGCGCCACACCTACTGGCGGGAGTACATCGAGGACACCGTCTGCGTGATGATGGGCGGGCGCTGCGCCGAGAAGCTCGAGTTCGGCACGATCTCGACGGGCGGCTCCAACGACATTCAGCGCGCGACCGAGTTGGCCCGCAAGATGGTGCGCGAGTTCGGGATGAGCGACCGGGTGGGCCCGATGGCGTGGGGCCAGGAGGGTCAGGTGTTCCTCGGCGAGGACCTCATGCACGCCGCCCGGGACTACAGCGACGTGACCTCCCGGGTGATCGACGAGGAGGTCGAGCGCATCCTCCGTGAGCAGGAGGCCAGGGCCTCCCGCCTCCTCACCCTCCACCGCGGCGGTCTGGCCAAGGTGGCACAGGCCCTGTTGGAACGAGAGACGATCAACGGCGGCGAGGTCCGGCGCCTCGTCGACGAGGCGTTCGGCCGACCGGTGCACGACGACAGCGACGTGGTGCCGAGCTTCGCTCCTACTGAATCAGTCAACGGTCACGACCCCGAGGCCACTCCGGCGGGGGAAGGCCCGGTACCGACGAGCTTCCCTCTGCCGACCAACGGTTGGCAGCGCGGCGACGTCGAGCCCCACGGGGACTGACGCACCCGCTGTACCGATCCCGGCCACCGCCGGCGAAGACAGGTGGAGACCCGGCGCCCACGACAGGCGCCGGCATCCACGACCGGCGCCCAGCTATGGCGCCAGCGGCACCGCCAGGGAGCCGGTGAGGCCGCCGGGACGGCCAGCGGCGACCAGCTGGCGGGCGACGACGACCGGAGCCGTCGCCGTCACGAGAAGCGGCGCCGTCACGGGGACGCCGAGGCGCCCGAGGTCGACGACCAGCGGGCCGGGCCCGCCGACAGTGACTGCTCCGAGACCTGGGAGCGTGACGCGGCGGTTGCCGACCAGCTGCGACACCCGGACGACGACAGGGCGGCCCGAAGCGGCGGCAACCGTCAGGATCTCGTGCCGGGCGGCGCCGGCGGCGTCCGAGCCGATCAGCCACGACCGGCTGGCGGTGGTCGCCCCCAGCAGCTCCGCTGTGCCCCGACCTGCCGCCGGGGAGGCGGCGGTCACCACCCGCTCGGCGACGACCGGCACCCCGTTGGTGCTCTGCAGCCTGACGGCATAGGCCGCGCCGGAAGGGATCCGCGCCGACGCCGAGGTGTCGAGCGTCGTCACCTGGCCGGGGCCGACGGTGAGGGCGAACGGCTCGGCCGTCCCCTGGTCGAGCCGGACCGACAGCAGCACGCGGGCGGTCGTCGAGCCGGGGTTGTACAACTCGAACGCCTCGTTGGTCCCGGGGCCGGTCCCCCCGTCCGGCCACATCCATGACGTCGACGGCTGCGGCGCCCCGGGCAGGGTGGTGACGCCGACGAACGGGGACGCCGGGTCCGCCAGCGGCGCTGCGGCCGCCCGTGACCCGACCAGCGGCGCACCCTTGGGAGGGCGCGCCACGACGTCGGTCTTCCAGGCGACGACCTCCCCCGCACTGGCCTGCACGGTCGTGGCGATGAAGCTCCGCCGGCGGAGGTGGGACCGCAGCGGGACGGCGAGCAGGCCGTGCGGTGGGACGACCAGGCCCTGGAACGCCCCGGGCGCCTCCTGTCCCTGGTCGGTCGTGAACGACAGGTTCACGATGGCGGGGGCCGGATACGGGTTCAGCAGCGAGATCGTCGAGTCGGCGTTGAGGAGCGTCGCCCCGGCGGCGAAGTACCACGTGGGCGACCCGGCCGTGGCACAGGGGGAGATGGCGGCACCGAGCGGGCCGCTGACCTCCTGCTCCACCGTCGCCTGCCCCCCGTCGAAGGCGACGATGGCGCCGACCCAGGCGGCACCGCCCGGCACGCTCTCGGGGACCTCCGCCCGGCCGCCGGCGGGCACCTGGACCGAGAGGCCGGAGGACGCGCCGGCGCTCGGGACGATCGTGACCTCGGCACGAAGCGCCCGGCTCCCGGCGTTGGTGAGCACGAGGCGGCCGCCGGCGGGCCCGTGAGGGACGTCGGTGGCCCCTGCGCAGAACCACGACGACGACAAGGCGGCGGGAGGGGCGGCCGTCGCCCCCGAGGCGGCGGGAGGGGCGGGCGCGGACGCATCCTTCGTGGGGCGGCCGGCGACGACCCCGACGACCAGGACGGCGCCCAGAGCGGCGAGGGCGGGCAGCCGCGGAACCGCCGAGCGCCGGCGGTGCCACGGCTCAGCCATCGGCCCACACCTCCTCGTCGGCGGGCTCCCCGACGGCGACGGGCCG
>JAJZJY010000463.1 GCA_021809885.1 Actinomycetes bacterium | reverse complement strand
GCCTCCGGCCCAGCGCCGGCCGCCCCCGCCCCGGTCCGCCCACGCCGGCGGGACGGCCGGCGGGAGGAGGTGGCGGCGGTCTCCTCCTCTTCGGGGAGGGGTGCGATCTCCGCCTCGACCGTCTCCTCGGTGACCCCCGCTGCAATGTGCTCGAAGCCCGGTATGGCCAGCTCGACCCCCCGCCGGAGCGGGTCGAAGGCCTGGACGACGAATGTACGCTGCTCTCCCTTGGAGACGACCTCCCGGGCCCGGTTGGGCGGGGGGTCGGCCATTGCGGACAGCGGCAGGTAGCAGGTGGCGCCCTCGATGGTGACGAAGGCCCCGTGGGAGGAGAAGGCTTCCACCGTCCCGGTCACCGTGCTGGCGAGCCGGTGGGCGGCGATGAAGTTGATGAAGGTGAGCGGCGGGTTGACCGGTTCGGACGGCGGCTCGCTCGTCCGCCTCCGCCGCCGGCGGGTCCCCTCGGAGTGGCCGGTCGCCTCGTCGGTGGCGGTCGCGATGGCCTTCTCCACCTTGCGGCCCCGTCCCCCGCCACGGGCAGCGGCCAGGTCGAGCCCCGAGGCACCCTCGGCGATCTCTGTCGACCGCTGCCGGCGCCTGGCCTCCTTGACAGCCTCCCGGCTCTTCGGTCCTCGCACAGGCGTCCGCGGCGTGAAGATCCAGCCGACGCCGGGCACCGGCTTGCCCCCGATGAGCCGGCCCTTGTCGAACAGCCACTCGTGCTCGCCGTGGAACTCCTGGAACGAGTCGTTGGACAGCACGGTCGCGCCGGTCTTCTCAGCGATGCGCAGGAGGAAGGCGTCGCCCCGCCCGATGGCGCCCGCCGGGGGCGACACCAGCTCGGCGGCGGACTCGGCTTCCTCGAACGTCTGCAACTCGGACGGCTCGATGCGGTGCCCGAAGGACGCGTCGACCACGACGGTCACGATGTCGTCCGGGTTTTCCGCCAGGAGCTCCCGTACCGCTTGATCCAGCTGGGCGAGGCTCGGGAGGCTGCGACCCTCGGTGGCGATGTTGGAGCCGTCGACGACGACGTGGCGAGGCGACATGTCAGTGAGTAGTCAACCATGCTACGCCGCGAATCCGAGGGAGCCCCCGCAGGCGTGGGACCGTCCGGCCCGGCCGGGGCGGCACCTGCGCCGGAACGCCGTCCCGAGCGGGACAGCACCTGCAGCCGCCAGGGGCGGTGGGGCGCTACCGGCCGAGCGCCCGTCCCAGCAGGTCAGCTTGCTCCAGGTCGTGCATTGCGTGGCTGCCTGTCGCCGGCGAGCCTGACGCGACACGGGTGACGGCCGATAGGCGGTAGCCGCCGCCGACCAGGGCAGCAAGGCGGTCCCGGACGAAGGCCCACGCCCCCATGTTGCGCGGCTCCTCCTGCAGCCACACCACCTCCTCGGCAGCGGGGTAGCCGGCTATGGCAGAGGCGATCTGCTCCTCCGGCCAGGGGAAGAGCTGCTCCACGCGCACGACGGCGACGTCGCCACCCCCGCCGGCGGCGATGGGGGTGACGGCGGCGATGGGGGTGACGGCGGCGATGGGGGCGCCGGCGGCGGCGGTGCGGGCGTTGAGCAGGTCCAGCGCCACCTTCCCCGTCGCCAGCACCACCCGGCGGACCGCCGGCGAGCCGGCGAGGGCCGGGTCGTCGAGCACCTCCCGGAAGCTGCCCGTCGTCAGGTCCTCGACAGGGCTGTAGGCCTCACGGCCCCGCAGGTACCGCTTGGGCGTGAAGACCACGAGCGGCTTGCGGATGGAGCGGCGCACCTGGCGGCGGAGGAGGTGGAACAGCTGGGCGGCGGTGGTGACGTCGGCGACCTGCATGTTGTCCTCGGCGCACAGCTCCAAGAAGCGCTCCATGCGGGCGGAGGAGTGCTCGGCGCCCTGGCCCTCGTAGCCGTGCGGCGCCAGCAGCACGAGCCCCGACGTCTGCGCCCACTTGATCTCGGCAGCGGCGAGGAACTGGTCGATGACGACCTGGGCCCCGTTGACGAAATCCCCGAACTGCGCCTCCCACGCCACCAGCGCATCCCTCTGCACGAGCGAGTAGCCGTACTCGAAGCCGAGGGCGGCGTACTCAGACAGCAGCGAGTCGTAGGTGAAGAAGCGGCCCACCGGCTCGGAGGACTCCGACGAGAGGTGGGCGAGAGGCACGTGCTCGGCGCCGGTCACCGAGTCCACGAGCGCTGCGTTGCGATGGCCAAAGGTCCCCCTCCTCGTGTCCTGGCCCGCCAGCCGCACGTCGTGGCCATCGAGCAGCAGGGTCCCGTAGGCGAGCGCCTCACCGAGAGCCCAGTCCACCTCGCCGGCCGCCCACAGCTTGGCCCGGTTGTCGAAGACCCTTACGAGCTTGGGGTGGACGGCGAAGCCCTCGGGGGCCGACGCCAACGCGTCGACGACGCACTGGAGCGTCTCGACCGACACCCCGGTGGGGATGGGCGGCAGCACCGGTGCCGGCGGTGGCGCCGGGGGCAGGCTCACCGGCTTGGGCGGGGCCGTCGCCCGGGTCTCGTCGAGGGCGGCCTGCAGCCGCCGGGAGAAGTCCACCAGGGCCTCCTCCGCCTCGTCGAGGGTGAGCACGCCGCGGCGGACGAGCGCCTCGGTGTAGAGCTTGCGGACGCTGCGGTGCTCCTTGATCAGCTGGTACAGCAGCGGCTGGGTGAGAGACGGGTCGTCCTGCTCGTTGTGCCCAAACCTCCTGTAGCACACCAGGTCGATGACTACGTCCTTGTGGAACGCCTGGCGGAAGGCGAACGCCAGGCGCCCAACCCGCACGCAGGCTTCGGGGTCGTCGCCGTTGACGTGGAACACCGGCGCCTGGACCATCTTGGCGACGTCGGTGGCGTACACCGACGAGCGGGCGGACTCGGGATCGGTGGTGAAGCCGAGCTGGTTGTTGATCACGAGGTGGACGGTGCCGCCTGTCTCGTAGCCGGGCAGCGCCGACATGTTGAGCGTCTCCGCCACGACGCCTTGGCCGGCGAAGGCGGCGTCACCGTGAATCAGCAGCGGCAGGACGGGGTGACCGGCGTCGGGGTCGGCCTCCGCCGCCTGGTCCTGGTAGGCGCGGGCCATGCCCAGGACGACGGGGTCGACGGCCTCCAGGTGGGAGGGGTTGGACGCCAGCACGACGTCGAGCGGCTTGTCCGAGCGCCCGGCGAACTTACCGACGAAACCCTTGTGGTACTTGACGTCGCCCGAGCCCTGCACGGTGCCGGGGTCGATGTTGCCCTCGAACTCCTCGAACAGCTCCCCGTAGGCCTTGCCGACGATGTTGATGAGCACGTTGAGCCGGCCGCGGTGGGCCATGCCGATGACCGCCCGGGTCTGGCCGGCGACCGCAGCGTCGTCGAGGATGGCGTCGATCAAGGGGATGGCCGATTCGCCGCCCTCGAGGCCGAAGCGCTTCTGGCCGATGTACTTGGTGTTGAGGAATTGCTCGAGGGCCTCGGCGGCGTTGAGCCGGCCGAGGATCCAGCGGTGCTCGTCGGCGGTGAGCGTAGTGGGGACGCCCTCGACGTGCTGCTGGATCCACCGCTTCTGGGACGGCTCCATGATGTGGCCGTACTCGACGCCGATCGTCCGGCAGTAGGCGTCGCGGAGCACCGAGAGCAGGTCGGCCAGCTTCAGCCTGTCGTAGCCTGCGAGCCCGTTGACGATGAACTGGCGGTCGAGGTCCCACACGGTGAGCCCGTAGGTCGCCATGTCTAGCTCGGAGGGGACCGACGGCTCCTTCCAGTCGAGCGGGTCGAGGTGAGCGATCAGGTGCCCCCGGACCCGGTACATGTTGATGAGGGTGTCGACCTCGACCTGCTTGTGGACGTGGGCGACGCTGGCGTCGACGCCGCCGAGGGCGTTGCGGTCCGGTTGGGCCCGCGCCGGCTGGACAGGCAGGCCGAGCGCCCGGAAGACCCGGTCGTAGAAGCCGTCCTCGCCGGTGAGGAGCTGGTGCACCCGCTGGAGGAAGAGGCCCGACTCCGCCCCCTGGATGATCCGGTGGTCGTAGGTCGAGGTGACGGTCACGACCTGGGAGACGCCGAGCTCGGCGAGCACCCGCTGGTCGGCCGCCTGCCATTCGGCGGGGTAGCCGATGGCGCCGACACCGACGATCGCCCCCTGCCCGGGCATCAGGCGGGGCACGGACTGGACGGTGCCTATCGTGCCGGGGTTGGTGACCGTGACGGTCGCGCCGGCGAAGTCGTCGGCGCTCAGCTTGTTGGTGCGGACCTTGCGGATGAGCTCCTCGTAGGCCCGCCAGAAGCCGCGGAAGTCGAGGGTGTCGGCGTCGCGGATCACCGGGACGAACAGGGTGCGGCTGCCGTCGGGCTTCTCCACGTCGACGGCGAGGCCGAGGCCGACGTGCTCGTGGCGCACGACCCGGGGGGTCGCCCTGGGGTCGCCGGCCGCTGCGGCGGCGAAGCTCGCATTGAGGGCGGGGACGTCCCCGAGCGCCTCCACCACGGCGAAGGCGATGAGGTGGGTGAAGCTGACCTTGCCGGCGGTGCCAGCGCGCGCCAGCTCTGCGGAGAGGATCCGGCGGTTGACGTCCAGGACGCGGGCCGGCACGACCCGGAAGCTGGTAGCCGTCGGGACCTCGAGGC
>JAJZJY010000462.1 GCA_021809885.1 Actinomycetes bacterium | reverse complement strand
CATCGCCGGCTCGGGGGCCGGGGCGGCCGGCTCTAGGGTCGGGGCGGTCGGCTCTAGGGTCGGGGCCGCCGGCTCGGGGGTCAGGGCCGCCGGCGCAGCGCCGTTGCTGGCGGTACCAGCGCCGGCCGGGCTGATCACGGCGAGGCGGGTGCCGACGTCGACGGTGTCGCCCTCCTGGACGAGGATCTCGGAGAGCACGCCTGCCGCAGGCGACGGCACCTCCGAGTCGACCTTGTCGGTCGAGACCTCGAAGAGCACCTCGTCCTCGGCGACGGGGTCGCCGAGCTTCTTGAGCCACCGGGTGATGGTCCCCTCGGTGACCGTCTCACCGAGCTGGGGCATGACGATGTCAGCCAACGTGGAGTCCTCTTCCGGTCAGGGCGAGCACGGTCTCGCCAAATGTCTCCGACAACGTGGGGTGCGGCTGCACGAAGTGGCCGACCTCCTCGGGCGTGGCCTCCCAGTTGACCGAGAGGTACGCCTGCCCGAGCTGCTCGGTGACCCACGGTCCGACCATGTGCACACCGAGGATCCGCCCCGCCCTGCCGTCGGGGCCCTTCTCGCAGATCACCTTCACGAGGCCGTCGGGCTCGCCGACGATCAGTGCCCGCCCGTTGCCACCGTAGGGGTCCTTCTTGGTGAGCACGTCGTAGCCGGCCTCGCGGGCGGCCTCCTCCGAGAGGCCGGCGAAGGCGACCTCCGGATGGCAGTAGATGCACCACGGCACCTTCCCATGGTCGACCGGCACGACGGTGTCCCCGAGGATCTGGTCGATGGCCAGCATCCCTTCGGCGAAACCGACGTGGGCGAGCTGCGGGGTGGCGATGATGTCGCCGCAGGCGAACACGCCCGGCTCGCCGGTCCGGCAGTAGGCGTCGACTTTCACGAACCCCCGCTCGTCCACCTCGACGCCGGTGCCCTCCAGGCCGAGGTCCTCGGAGAGGGGCCGGCGCCCGACGGAGACGACCACCGCCTCGACGGTGATCTCCTCGCCCTCGCCGAACTGCACGATCGTCGTCCGCCCGTCGTCGGAGGGGCTGTGGCCTGTCACGGTGACCCCGGTGCGGATGTCGATGCCCCGCTTCTTGAAGGAGCGCACGACGACGTCGGCGACGTCCTTGTCGCAGCCGGGAAGGATCTTGGGGAGGCCCTCGAGGATCGTCACCTGCGTGCCCAGGTCGGCGAGCATCGAGGCGAACTCGCAGCCGATGGCCCCGCCGCCGATCACCACCGCAGAGGCCGGCAGCCGCTCCAGGCTGAGCACCTCGTCGGAGGTCATGACGAGCCTTCCGTCGACGTCGAACCCCGGGATCGTGCGGGGCACGGAGCCGGAAGCGATGATGACCGACTTGCCGACCAACTCGGTCCCGCCGTCGACGGTGACGGCGTGACCTGGTCCGAGCCGACCGGTGCCGGTGAACGTCGTGACCTTTCGCTTCTTCAGCAATCCCTGCAGACCCTTCCAGAGTTGGTCGACGACCTTCTGCTTGCGGGCCTGGCTCTGGGCGAAGTCGATGCCGGGGGTGTCGGCGATGATCCCGAACTCCTTGGCGCCGCTGACGGTGCGGTACACCGCCGCCGTCTCGAGGAGCTCCTTGGCGGGTATGCACCCCCGGTGGAGGCAGGTGCCGCCGACCCTTTCCTTCTCCACGACGGCGATGCTGAGGCCGGCCAGGCCGCCGTGCAGGGCTGCGGCGTAGCCGGCCGGGCCGCCGCCGATGACGACGACGTCGAACTCCTGGGCCGTAGGGACCACCTCCTCGATCGGCTCCAGGGTACGCGAGCGCCGGCTCGGACCGGCCGGGCCTACGCTCCTCGTGCCCCTATATTGGCCGACATGCCGGCAACCGACGTCCCCGCCACGGTCGAGGAAGCCCGAGACGACGAGGGGCTGATCGACGACGAGCTGCTCGTCGAGGAGATATCCATCGACGGCATGTGCGGCGTCTATTGACCCGTTGAAAGACGCCGCCGTCTTCGACGCCCGCTCCGCCTACCGCTTGGACCCTCACGTGGCGTTGCGCCCCGAGCCGTGGGGTGCGCTCGCCTACCACTACGAGACCCGCCGTCTCACCTTCCTGCGCTCCCCTCTCCTGGTGCAGGTCGTGCGGTCGCTGCCCGCCCACGCGTCGATTGGGGCCGCCGTCGACGCCGCCGTGCCCGCCCCCCGGCGGGACCGCTACCTGGAGGCGCTCGCGTCCCTTGCCGCCGCCGGCTTCCTCGTGGGGGCGGCGTGAGCAGGGGCCTCGTCGGGGACCTGGAGCGTGGCTTGGACGCGCCCATCTGCATCACCTGGGAGCTGACCTACGGCTGCAACCTCGCGTGCGTTCACTGCCTCTCGTCGTCGGGGCGGCGCGACCCGCTGGAGATGACCACGGGCGAGGCGCGGGCGTTGATCGACGAGCTGCGGGCGCTGCAGGTCTTCTACGTGAACATCGGCGGTGGCGAGCCCACCATCCGGGCTGATTTCTACGACCTGGTCGACTACGCCATCGGGCGGGGCCTGGGGGTCAAGTTCTCGACCAACGGCACCACGCTCACGCCCGGACGGGCCCGCCGGCTGGCGGGCAGCGACTACCTCGACGTGCAGGTCTCACTCGACGGTGCCGACGAGGCGACCAACGACGCCGTGCGGGCCGCCGGTTCGTGGGCGGCGGCGAGGCGGGCGATGGACAACCTGGCGGCGGCCGGGTTTGGACCGTTCAAGATCAGCGTGGTGGTGACACGCCACAACGTCGGCCAGCTCGACGCGCTGGCGGCGCTGGCTGCAGGGTACGGCGCTCAGCTGCGGCTGACACGGCTCCGGCCGTCCGGGCGCGCCGCCAGCACGTGGGCGTCGCTGCACCCGACCGCCGCCCAGCAGGTGGCCCTCTACCACTGGCTCGTCGCCCATCCGGAGGTGCTCACCGGCGACTCGTTCTTCCACCTGTCAGCGCTGGGAGCGCCGCTGCCGGGCCTCAACCTCTGCGGGGCCGGCAGGGTGGTCTGCCTCGTCGACCCGGTCGGTGACGTGTACGCCTGCCCGTTCGTGCTGCACGACTCGTTCCGCGCTGGCACCGTCCGGGGCGACGGCGGCTTCACGGCGGTGTGGCGGTCGTCGCCGCTGTTCGTATCCTTGCGCGAGCCGTCCTCCGCCGGCGCCTGCGCGTCGTGCGGCTCCTACGACGCATGCCATGGGGGCTGCATGGCGGCCAAGTTCTTCACCGGGCTCCCGCTCGACGGCCCCGACCCCGAATGCGTCGCCGGCCACGGCACCCCCCTCCTGGCCGCCGTCGCGCCCGGCGCGGCACCCTCGCCGGGCCTCGGGCACAGCGTGGCTGTCCGCCTCCGCCCCGCCCGGAGCACGGCCGGGAGCACCGTCGGGAGCCCGGTCGGGTGACGCCGGTGGCGGCAGCGCCCGTCGCCCTCGTCACCGGCGCGGCGCGCGGCATCGGCGCGGCATCGGCGGCCCGCCTGGCTGCCGACGGGTGGCGCCTCGTACTGGTCGACCGCTGCGCCGACCTGCCCGGGATCGGCTACGCCATGGCGCGGCGGGAGGACCTGGAGGCGACGGTCATCCGCTGCGGCGGCCCCGAGCACGCCGTTGGGGTTGTGGCCGACACGCGGGATCCGGCGGCGCTCGCCGGCGCCGTCGCCACGGCGCGGGAGCGCTTCGGCGGCCTCGACGCTGCCGTCGCCGCCGCCGGCTGCATCGCCGGCGGCCCTCCGGCGTGGGAGACCACTGCGGAGGTGTGGGAGCAGGTCCTGTCGGTCAACCTCGAAGGCGTGTGGCGCCTGGCCACAGCGACGGTGCCAGCGTTGCTGGAGCGGCCCGCTCCTCGAGCCGGGAGGTTCGTGGCCGTGGGCTCGGCCGCCGGGCTCGCCGGTCACGACCGGCTGGCGGCGTACTGCGCGGCCAAGGCGGGGGTCATCGGACTGGTCCGGGCGCTCGCCGCCGAGCTCGGGCCCCACGGGGTCACCGCCAACTGCGTCGCTCCCGGCTCGACGGCGACCGCCATGCTCGACGCCAGCGCCGGCGTGTACGGCATCGCGGACCCGGAGGAGCTCTCGGTGCACCACATGCTCGGCCGCCTCCTCGCCCCCGAGGAGCCCGCCGCCCTCGTCGCCTGGCTGTGCAGCCCGGAGGCGGGCGGGCTGACCGGGGCCGTGCTGCCGGTCGACGCCGGCATGACCGCCCGTTGAGCTCCGACCCGGTCCCGGCGGGGACCCGGCTGCTGTTTGGGCCTTGCGTGCGCCGGCCCCGGCCAGGGGTGCTGGTTGGAGGGTCACCCTGGCGCCGGCTGCGGCTCACGCCGGCCGGCGATCGGCTCGTCGATGCCTGGTCGGTGGGCGTAGCCGTGGGTGACGGCCTCGCCCAACGCCGCCTGGCCGGCCGCCTGGTCGACGGCGGCCTGGCAGTGCCGCTGCCCGGGGACGAGCCCGCCGGGTTGGCGGTCACCGTGGTGATCCCCGTCCGCGACCGGTCCCGGGGCCTGGCCGAGACGCTGGCGAGCATGGACCCCTCCCTGGACGTGGTCGTGGTCGACGACGGGTCGTCCGACGGTGCCGCCGTGGAGCGCGCCGTCGCCCGCCGGCCCGGCACGCGCCTCGCGCGCCG
>JAJZJY010000461.1 GCA_021809885.1 Actinomycetes bacterium | reverse complement strand
CGAAGTCACCTGGCACGACGAGGCCCCGGTGGGCAAGCTCGACCTGCTGGTCGACATCGACTTCCGGATGGTGTCGACCGGCATCTACGCGGACGTGGTGCTGCCGACCGCGACCTGGTACGAGAAGCACGACCTGTCGTCCACCGACATGCACCCCTTCGTGCACAGCTTCAACCCGGCGATCGCCCCGCCGTGGGAAGCCCGCAGCGACTTCGACATCTTCGCCGACCTGGCCACCGAGTTCTCCCGCCTGGCGGAGGGGCGCCTGGGGGTACGCCGCGACGTCATGGCCGTCCCCCTCGGCCACGACACCCCGGACGAGTGCGCCCAGCCCGGCGGGCGGGCCCTCGACTGGGCGGCGGGGGAATGCGAGCCGGTGCCGGGCGTCACGATGCCCCGCCTGGTCGTGGTGGAGCGGGACTACCCGCACCTGGCGGAGCGGTGGCGGGCTCTCGGCCCGCTCGTCGACGGTGCCGGCGCCACCACCAAGGGCGTCACCCTGCCCGTCGGGGCGGAGGTGCCCTGGCTGGCGTCGAGGAACGGAACGGTCCGCGGCGGGGTCGCCGACGGCCGGCCGCGCCTGGACCGCGACGACCTGTTCTGCGAGGCCATCCTGGCGATGTCGGGCACGACCAACGGCCGCCTGGCTGTCGCCGGCTTCGAAGCGCTCGAGGAGCGCACCGGCGTCGCCCTCGCCGACCTCGCCCACGAGCGGGCCGGGGACCGGATCACCTTCGCCGACACCGTCACCCAGCCCCGCGCCGTCATCTGCTCACCGGAGTGGTCGGGGGCGGAGTCCGAGCGTCGCCGCTACTCCCCCTTCACCGTCAACGTCGACCGTCTCAAGCCGTGGCACACGCTGACCGGCCGCCAGCACTTCTTCTTGGACCACGACTGGATGGCCGAGCTCGGCGAGTGCCTGCCCACCTACCGCCCGCCGCTCGGGATCGCCGAGACCTTCGGCGACCAGCGCCGTGGCGACCCGGGCCGGCCCGAGCTCGTCGCCCGGTACCTCACCCCGCACTCCAAGTGGTCGATCCACTCCGAGTACCAGGACAACCTCCACATGCTGAACCTGTTCAGGGGCGGCCCCGTCATCTGGGTGAACGACCTCGACGCACAGCGCATCGGGGTGGCCGACAACGATTGGATCGAGGCCTACAACCGCAACGGTGTGACCGTGGCGCGTGCCGCTGTCACCCACCGCGTGCCTCCCGGGACGGTGCTCATGTACCACGCCGTCGACCGGCACCTGCAGATGCCGGTGTCGGAGACGTCCGGCCTGCACGGGGGGACCGACAACTCCCTCACCCGGGTGGTGATGAAGCCGTCCCACATGATCGGCGGCTACGCCCAGCTGTCGGCCGGCTTCAACTACTACGGGCCGACCGGCTCCCAGCGCGACGAGGTCGCCGTCATCCGCCGGCGCAGCCAGGAGGTGCGTTTCTGATGAGGATCATGGCCCAGGTGTGCATGGTGATGAACCTGGACAAGTGCATCGGCTGCCACACCTGTACGGTCACCTGCAAGCAGACCTGGACCAACCGGCCCGGCACCGAGTACGTGTACTTCAACAACGTGGAGACCAAACCCGGCCTCGGCTACCCGGCCCGCTACGAGGACCAGGAGCAGTGGAAGGGCGGCTGGACCCTGGACAGGAAAGGGCGCCTGAAGCTGAAGGCCGGGAGCCGGCTGAAGAAGCTGGCCTCGATCTTCTACAACCCCGACCTGCCCGGCATCGAGGACTACCACGAGCCGTACAGCTACGACTACGCCCACCTCATCACCGCGCCGGCAGGGACCAAGGCCCCGTCGGTCTCCACCCGCTCGGCGCTGACCGGTCGGGAGATGAACCCCACCTGGGGGGCGAACTGGGAGGACGACCTCGCCGGAGCGCCCGCCCGGGCGCTCCGGGACCCCAACATCGTGGCCCTCCCCGAGGGCGCAGCGGACAAGGTGCGCCTCGACTTCGAGTCGGTGTTCATGTTCTACCTGCCGCGCATCTGCGAGCACTGCCTCAACCCGTCCTGCGTGGCGTCGTGCCCGTCGGGGGCGATGTACAAGCGGGAGGAGGACGGGATCGTGCTCGTCGACCAGGACCGCTGCCGGGGATGGCGGTTCTGCGTGTCGGGCTGCCCCTACAAGAAGGTGTACTTCAACCACCGCACCGGCAAGGCCGAGAAGTGCACCTTGTGCTTCCCCCGCATCGAGGCAGGGATGCCCACCATCTGCTCGGAGACCTGCGTGGGCCGGCTGCGCTACCTCGGCCTCGTGCTCTACGACGCCGACAAGGTGCTGGCCGCGGCGGCCACCACCGACGAGACCGATCTCTACGAGGCACAGATGGGGGTCTTCCTGGATCCCGACGACCCCGCCGTCGCCGCCGAGGCCCAACGCCAGGGCATCCCGCACGACTGGCTGGCCGCGGCACGCCGCTCCCCGACCTACGCACTGATCGCCCGCCACCGCGTCGCCCTCCCCCTCCATCCCGAGTACCGGACGATGCCCATGGTCTGGTACATCCCACCGCTCTCGCCGGTCGCTGACGTGACCACCGCCGCCGGCTACGACGACGACGACGACGATGCCGTGTTCGCCGCCATAGACGCCCTGCGCATCCCCGTCGAGTACCTGGCCAACCTCTTCAGCGCAGGCGACGTGGCTCCCGTGCGGATGGCGCTGCGACGCCTCGCCATGGTGCGGGCCGTGATGCGGGCCCACCAGTTGGGTCAGCACCCCGCCGTCGATCCCGCCGACGTCGGGCAGAGCGACGATGATGCCGAGGACCTGTTCCGCCTGCTGGCGATCGCCCGCTACGAGGACCGCTACGTCGTGCCCCCCGCCCACGCCGAGGACGCCGGGCGCCTCCTCGCCCAGCACGACCTGTCGGGCTGCTCGCTCGAATCCGAGGGGGGCCCGGGCATGGGCGGGGACGGACCCCGCTCCGAGGACGTGGCCGGCTTCCACCTGAGCCGCGACGGTGCGGCCGACGCTTCGGTCAGGGGGCGGGACGACCGTGGCCGGCTGCACCTCCGGGTTGCCGAGCGCCCGTCACCCGGCCCGCTCGGCCCGGCGGGAGCGGGAGGGACCCGATGAGGCGTCAGGCGGCGGCGACCGTCTTCGGCTGTGCCTCGGTCCTGCTCAGCTACCCCGACGACGGCTTCACCCGGGACCTGGCCGCAGTGCGGGACGCCGCCGGGGCGGTACCCAACGGCTCGGCGCGCACGGCGCTCGCCACGGCCGCAGGGTGGCTGGCGGGGATGTCGCCGTTGCAGGCGGCGTCGACCTACGTCGACACCTTCGACCTGCGGCGCGGGGTCTGCCTGCACCTCACCTACTACCGCCACGGCGACACCCGCGAGCGAGGCATGGCGCTCACCGCCCTCGTGGACGCCTTCCGGGGAGCCGGGTTCGGCGTCGTCCCAGGTGAGTTGCCCGACTTCCTGCCCGCCCTGCTCGAGCTCGCCGCCGCCCATCCGGCCGGGGCAACCGTGCTCGCCGAACACCACGTGGCCATCGACGCCCTGCACCTCGCCCTCGGCAGGGCGGGCAGCTGCTACGCCGGCGTGGTCGCAGCGGTGCGCGACGCCCTGCCAGGGCCGACCCGCAAGGACCGCGAGGCGCTGCGGCGCTACCGCGCCGATGGCCCGCCCAACGAGCGGGTGGGCCTCGAGCCCTTCGCCCCACCCGAGGTGCTCGGCCATGGCGTGACGATGGGTCCGGCGCGGCGATGAGCGGGGTCACCGGCTTCCAGCTGTGGTGGTGGGTGATCCTCCCCTACCTCGCGCTCGCCACCTTCGTCATCGGCCACGTCTGGCGCTACCGCTACGACCAGTTCGGTTGGACCAGCCGCTCCACCGAGCTGCAGGAGAAGAAGCTGCTCAAGTGGGGAAGCCCCATCTTCCACTACGGCACCTTCGCTGCGATCTCCGGTCACATCATCGGCATCTTGATCCCCGAGCGCTGGACCGCGGCGGTCGGCATACCCGAGACCGCCTACCGGTGGTTCTCCGCCGGTGCGGGGACGCTCGCCGCGGTGCTCATCATCGTCGGCGTCGCCATCCTGGCCGGGCGACGCCTCTTCGTCGCCCGGGTGCGGGCCACCACGAGCCCCGTCGACTGGGTGGCGCTCATCCTGCTCGCCATCGTCATCGTGATGGGCATCACCGAGACGGTGGGCGTTGGGCTGCTCGGCCACGGCTACAACTACCGCCAGAGCGTGGCGCTGTGGTTCCGGGGCCTGTTCGTCGGGAACCCCGACGTGGCCGCCATCGCCCGCGCGCCGTTCCTCTACCAGCTGCACGCCACAGCAGCGTGGGCGGTCATCGCCGTGTGGCCGTTCAGCCGGCTTGTGCACGCGTGGAGCGCGCCGGTGTGGTACCTGTGGCGACCCTTCGTCGTCTACCGCAGCCGCAAGCCGACGCGCCCCAACGAGCCGGGCACGAGCGGCCGGCGCTGGCGGCGGATCGGGGTGCACTATTGAGCCGCGCCCCGCACCACCCGGCGACCACGGGTCCCGGGGCGATCCTGCCGGGGCGCGCGTGAGCTGGCCCGGGGCCGCTGGCGGCGACGACAGGGGCGGCGCTGTCGCAGCCTC
>JAJZJY010000460.1 GCA_021809885.1 Actinomycetes bacterium | reverse complement strand
CTTGGACAAGCGGGCTGACACGATCCACGGACTCAGGGGCGAGCCCGAAGAAGTCCAGGTCCTGGGTCAGACGGTCCACGTCTCCGCGGCTGACCAGCGCCCACCGCCAGCCAATGCGAAGTCGTCGCCTTCGATCGTCCGGCCAGCGAGACGAGCGATGCGTTGCTGTAGGGGGCTCAGCATTCGAGTCGGAGGCGCGGTGCCTCTCGAACCATGCCTCCCAGGTCCGCCGGACCCATGGAGGCAGGACGAGGCGGTCCCACAGACGAAGGAGCTCGTCTGGGTCGAGGTAGAGACGGACATCGTCATCGTCGGCTTCGCCGTCGGGATGCGCCCCGGCGAGCTGGCCGGGCTGCTGTGGTCCGACCTCGACCTCGACCTCGACGCCAGCCCACCGACCCTGCCGGTGTCCGGTTCGATGAAGTGGACGGATGGCGAGAAGGTCATCGGGCGGGGCGACGTGAAGCGATCGACCGCTGGTCGACGAACGCTTGCGCTGCCGCAAGAGGCCCTGGAGGCGCCGCGCGCGCAGCAGGTCCTGCAGGACGCCGAGCGTGACACGGCCGGCGTCGACTGGGAGGAGCAGGGGCTCGTCTTCCCGTCGAGTCGGGGAACGCCGCTCAATCCCAACGACCTCCATCGCGACTTCCGGCGGTTCGGCAAGTCCGCCGGTGTAGAGGGCAGCATGCCCTACATGATGCGGCACACGGCGGCGACACTGACGATCGACCGGGGCGCCGGCATCGACACAGGTCGCCGACGTGCTCGGTGACGATCCCCGCACGCTGCTGCTCGCGTACCGCCACCGGGTCCGGCCCGTCGCCGACGCCGCGCTGGTCACGCAAGACGTGCTGAAGCCCCCTGACTCAGTAGGCAGGGGTGTACAATAGTGACGGACACCAGTTCGTAACGAATGTCATGACAAGGAGAGGTGCGGCGTGAGGTTGCTGGTCGTCGACGACGAGACCGCCGCGAGGATCAAGGACGAGGCTCCGGCAGCGGTCGAGGTGCCGGTCCTCGAGAACGTCGAGGACGTCGTGGTTCGACTGATGCCGGCGGCCAGTCGGGTCCCGGGCACGGGCGTTACCGAGCAAGCCCGCCGCAACGCCGCGCTGCGCCAGGCCTTCTTGGACCGCTACGAATTGCTCGATGCTGCTTCGGTAGCGGAATGGGCCGGGTCCCGGTCATCCAACCGCCGCGCCCAAGCGTCGCGCTGGGCGTCGGCCAAGCGGGTCTTCGGGGTGCCCGCCGGCGGCCACACGCTCTATCCGGGATTCCAGTTCGACGATGGCGGCCGCCCGCGGCCCGCCGTAGCCGACGTCCTGAAGATCCTCGCCGAGATGCACCTGTCAGCGTGGGCGACCGCCATCTGGTGGGACACCCCCAGCGACGTGCTCGGCTGGCGACGCCCCGCCGAGGTGGTGGCCGTCGACCCTGACGAGGTGATCGCCGCAGCGAGGATCGACGCTCGTTCACTCGGTGCTTGAAGGTCCCCCTGCCCGATTCGAGGCGCGCACGCGCCCGTGGGCGGCGGGTCGGCCGATCATCCGAGCGCACCCGTCGACGTTCGGCTCCAGCGAGCTCGACCGGCGGGGCGACGCGGACAATCGCTGGTCTCCGATCACCGTCGACGGGCAGGTGGTCGGTGTCCTGTACGCCGCCGAGTCCCACCGGGCGGCGGCGTCAGAGACCATCTTTCGCACGGTCCCCATCCCCGGAGGTAACCGTGAAGATCGGCCGCGTCGGGTCTTCCTGGGTCCCTTCCAAGGATGGGTGTGGTCGACCCTTGCCTGCAGTCGGGAGTTGACCCTCGTAGACCTCGGCACCGACGGTCTCGCGGCGCTCGGCGTCACCTGGGAGGACCTCATCGGCTCGGGCCGGCTTCACTACCCGATGACCCAACGTTGGGCGGAAGCCCTCTGGCGTGCGGCCCCCTCCGCCGACGGCTTGGTCTGGCGGTCACGCCAGGCGCCGGATCAAGAAGCCCTCCTGCTGTTCGAGAAGCTCCCTCGACGACCCGGCGGTCTCCGCCGGGGGGACCTCTTCTCCGACGGGCCGCCCGACCCGTTCTTCTACCCGCAGGGCCTCGAGCGGCTCTTCGCGCTCGCCGCCGAGCTCGACATCACGGTCGTCCTGTAGCTCGGGAAGCCCCCATGGCCGCCGGCTCGTTACGCGAAAGGGCGGCCACTGCCTCTTCGGGCACCGGAGCTATTCACCTTCAAGCAGCCGGCTGGGACGGCCTGACCAGCTCACCCGAAGTTGCTCTCGCGCTCGGGAGCACGCGACATAGAGCAGGCACCGCTCCCGCTGGATGTCCTGGGCGTGACGGACCGCATCCTCGGCCGCGGGGGTGACAGCCTGGGGAAGCGGGAGGTGGTCCGAGTCGGCGCCGACGACGGCCACGCAGCGGAACTCGAGCCCTTTGGCCCGGTGCATCGTGGCCACCACGACGGCCGGCTGGCCTGCGCCGCGGACCTCCTCGGAGGAAGCGTCCAGGGTCCGGGCCGGGATGCCAGCCTCGCGCAGGGCCCGCTCGGCCCGCTCACATATGGCGTTCGTGCGACCGATGACCGCTATTTCCTCCGGGGCTACATCGTCGGCCAGCCACTCGCGGGCGGACCCGACGAGGGCGGCCATCTCCTCAGCCGTGGTCGGGTAACCGGTCGAGGTCGGCTCCTCACCGCGGGTCTCCGAGCGGTAGCCGGCGACGGTGTCGTCACCGGCGTCGAGGTCGTCGAAGCGCTCGGTCCCAAGGAGGCCGAGCGACCAGCGGAGGATCTCCTGGGTGGTCCGATAGCTGAGGCGGAGCCGGTACGAGCGGCCGGTCACCTTGATCCCGAGGCGGCCAAGAGTGACCCGGCTGTCATAGATGCGCTGATGGCTGTCGCCGACGACAAACAGATCGTTCGGCCCGACGGGAACGAGGGCGCGCAACATTCGCCATTGGGCGGGGTGCAGATCCTGGGCCTCGTCCACGACAACGTGGTCGTACGGCCTAACGGTCCGGGCGGCCACGTAGCCGGCAGCAGCGTCCGCCAGCTGAACGTAGGAGCGGGACCCTCGGCGGACGAGGCGGCTGCCCACCTCCTCGATCAGTCGCCACACCTGCACACGTTGGCGCCGGCTGAGTCGAACGCCCCGACCGGGCCGAGCCGCCTGAAGGTACTCGTCGCGCGACGAGAGTCCCTGGGCCAGCACCACCTGCCGCCACTCTTGGGCGAGGAAGGAGGGCGGCCAGTCGCCGCCGAGGTCGTCCAGGACGGCTTCGCACAACGCCAGCTCTTCCTGGCCGGTGAGCACCTTAGGGGCCGAGCCTTCGTGGTCGGCGACGATCCGCCAGGCGACGCGGTCGACGTTGACGACCTCGACCCGACCCAGCACGGACGGCCCGGCGAGCGTCTTCATGCCCCGCTCCAGCTCCGCTGCGAGGGTGCGGGTGTAGGTGGTGAGCAAGATTCGGCCGGAGTCCTGGCCGGCCAGGCGCGCCGCTCGGTGCATGGCCACCACGGTCTTGCCCGTGCCGGCGCCGCCGGTGACCCGAACCGGGCCGTTGTAGACCCTCCGGTCCGCGAGGCGACGCTGTGACGGGTGGAGGAAGACGCGCCAGAGGTCGAAAGGCCGGTCGAGGATGTCCCGTAGCTCGTCGGCGCCGCCGACCACCCGGAAGCGGTCCGTGGAGGCCGCCCGGTCGAGGGCGGCGTCGAAGTCGTCGGCGTCGATCGGTCCCGGCTCTGCGGCGCCGGTCAGCTCGGCCCAGATCTCCTCGACGCTGAGTCCGGCTGCGAGGCCGGAGAGCGCGTCGGCTTGGCGGGGCGGGAGCACGCTGACGAGCCCGTCGAGCTCGTGCTCGTCGGAGATGCGCCGGAGGACCGGAACGAGGGATCCGGGCAGGCCCAGGCGGGTGAAATCCTTGTCCGAGCGGCTGGCGAACAGCGACGTAGCCGGCCCTAGGTCGAGGGCGCCGATGGCGTCGTCGACGGCGGTCACGTCGGTGACCTCGAGGGCGCCGGTGGCCGCGTTGACCGAGAATCGGTTGCGCTTCACCCATTTGTCGCTCTCGTCGTGGGTCAGGACCCGGACCACGAGGAAGGTGTCGCCGTGGTCGGGGGCCATGACGATGCCCCGGTAGTGGGCGTCGATGCGGATCGTCCGGACGCGAGAGTCCCGGGCGCCGGCCATCTTTTCCAAGTGGATGCCTGCGTGGGTGTGCTCGGAGAACCTGGCGACCACCTGCGCAACTTTCACCTGCAGCCCGCGGTCGAGGCAGGCGTACTCGGAGAGGAAGTCCCGGGAGATGGCCAGCTGGGCCATCAGCGTCGCCCCATCACAGCGACGACGAGCCCCTCGACCGTCCAGTCCGCCGTCGGTCGGGCGTCCCAGCCGTGGGCCGCCAGCCATATGTCGCGTGCCTCGTCAGCGTCTGAGAGGACAGCCACGCGGACGTCGGGCCAGGCCACCTCCACCACCCACCCAACTCCGGCCTCCGCGTCGGGTTCGAAGCCGGCGACGGGCACGGGGACGCCACGCCGCAGTACTGCTTCGGCCAGGGTGCGCACCTCGCCGTCGAAGACCAGCTCCAGCTCCTCCGTTGCGTCAGGGCTCAG
>JAJZJY010000459.1 GCA_021809885.1 Actinomycetes bacterium | reverse complement strand
GGGGCGCGGTGGGGTGGGCCGGCGGCCCGGTCGCCGGGACCCCGGGCGCGACCGTCACGACGCCGGCGTCGGCCGGAGGCTGCGACGGCCGGGTCAGGTTGGCGCCGCCGGGACGGTACCCCTCGAAGAACTCGCGCCAGCTGGGGCTGACCGACGCAGGGTCCTGGCGGTACTGCTCGTACATGTCGTCGACGAGCCAGGCGTTGGGACCGAACAGCTCACGGTTCTGCACGTCATCGGGCACGCAGCCAGGGTACGGCCCGGCACCGGGCACACTGGGGAGATGCCCGCCCAGTTCATCTTCACCATGCGCGACCTGCGGCGGTTCTACCCGCCCGACCGCGAGGTGCTGCGGGGGATCAACCTCTCGTTCTTCCCGGGGGCCAAGATCGGGGTGATCGGCGCCAACGGGTCGGGCAAGTCGTCGCTGCTGTCGATCATGGCCGGCGTCGACGATGGCTTCACCGGGGAGGCCCGCCTCACCCCCGGCTCGAGCGTCGGCTACCTGCCGCAGGAGCCGCAGCTCGACGCCTCCAAGGACGTCGCCGGCAACGTCGCCCTCGGCGTCGCCGCCACCAGGGCACTGCTCGACCGCTTCGAGGAGGTCTGCGCCGCCATGGGCGAGCCTGGCACCGACTTCGACGCCCTGCTCGCCGAGCAGGCCGGGTTGCAGGATGGCATCGACGCCGCCGGCGCCTGGGACCTCGACCGCACCCTCGACATCGCCATGGACGCCCTGCGCCTCCCGCCCGGCGATGCTGACGTCGCGACGCTCTCGGGGGGCGAGCGCCGGCGGGTGGCGCTGTGCCGGTTGCTGCTCTCCCGGCCCGACCTGCTGCTGCTCGACGAGCCCACCAACCACCTCGACGCCGAGTCCGTGGCGTGGCTGGAGCGGACCCTGCAGGAGTACCCGGGCACGGTCGTCGCCGTCACCCACGACCGCTACTTCCTCGACAACGTCGCCGGGTGGATCCTCGAGCTCGACCGCGGCTCCGGGATCCCGTGGGAGGGCAACTACTCGTCGTGGCTGGAGCGCAAGCAGGCACGCCTCGCCGGCGAGGAGAAGGCGGACAGGGCCCGCCAGCGGACCCTGGAACGGGAGCTCGAGTGGGTCCGCATGTCGCCAAGGGCCCGCCAGAGCAAGGGCCGGGCCCGCATCACCGCCTACAACCAGCTGGTGGCCGAAGCGGAGTCCGCCGAGCGCCGGCCGGACAAGCTGGAGATGGCGATCCCGGCGGGGCCGCGCCTCGGCGAGCAGGTGGTGGACGCCGAGGGGGTGAGCAAGGGCTACGGCGAGCGGCTGCTGGTCGAGGACCTGTCGTTCCTGCTGCCGCCGGGAGGCATCGTCGGCGTCATCGGCCCCAACGGAGCCGGAAAGACCACGCTCTTCCGCATGATCGTCGGCTCCGAGGCACCGGACGCCGGTGACCTGTCGGTCGGCCCGACTGTGTCGCTGGCGTACGTGGATCAATCCCGGGACGCCCTCGACGCCGGCGTGACCGTCTACGACGCGATCACCGGGGGCGTCGACCACCTCGTCGTCGGCGGCCGGGAGGTGCACGGCCGGGCGTACGTGGCGGGCTTCGGGTTCAAGGGCAGCGACCAGCAGAAGCTCGTCGGCGTCCTCTCCGGCGGCGAGCGCAACCGGGTGCACCTGGCGAGGACGCTGCTCGCCGGCGGCAACACCCTGCTGCTCGACGAGCCGACCAACGACCTCGACGTCGACACCCTGCGGGCCTTGGAGGACGCCTTGGAGGCGTTCCCGGGCTGCGCCGTGGTGATCAGCCACGACCGCTGGTTCCTCGACCGGATCGCGACGCACGTCCTCGCCTTCGAGGGAGACAGCCGCGTCGTGTGGTTCGAGGGGAACTTCAGCGACTACGAGGCGGACCGCCGCAAGCGCCTCGGCGGCGAGGCGGACCAGCCGCACCGCATCAGGTACAAGCCGCTCGTGCGCAGCTGAGCAGCGCTCAGCTCGGGCCCGCCGCGGCCGATTGACCATCCGTGAGCGCGGCGATCATCCACCAGAGCAAGGCGTTACCGCCGGCGAGCCGCGCGGTCCTGCGCCCCGTCGACCCCGGCAACGACGCCTCCTGCGCCCACTGCGGGGAAGCGGTGAAGTTCGCCGCCCGCCACCAGCGCCGCCAGGTCATCGCCAACGTGTACGTGGCCGGCCGCTGGAACCGGGTCGAGCACTTCCACGAGGACTGCTACGGCGCAGCGGGCCGGCCCCACGGTGTGGTCATCGAGGGCCACGAGCCGGCGCACCGCCGGCGTGCGGGCTGATCCGGTCCGACCACCGGACGACCAGGAGGGCGGCCACGAACACCGCCACCATCCCGAGGTAGATCCCCAGCCGGGCGTTGCTGACCGCCTGCTGGCCGCTCAGGACGAACAGGACCTTCCGGATCACGGCGACGAGGCCGACGACCACGAACGGCTCGGCCACCAGCTCGTGGGCCCGCAGCGACAGCACGACGGTGTGCACGATCTCGACGAGTATCAGCACGAGCAGCAGCTCGTCGAGCAGGTCGGTCGCCGACCCCAGCAGGCTCAGGCGGGTCAGGTTCTCGACGAAGCTGACGACGCCGGCCACGAGGACGACGGCGGCGAGCAGCACCAGGATCATCCCGACCAGCGAGCTCACCGCGTCCTGGGACCGCTCCATCCAGGCGTTGGTGCGTTCCAACTCGAGCATCGCCCTCCCTTCGCCGCAACAGCCTACGGGTAGGAGCCGGCCTGGTCGAAAGAGCCGGCGGCGAGGCAGACTACAGGCGATGAAGGTGGCCGTCACCGGGAGCCACGGCCTGATCGGGCGGCGGCTCCTCGGCGAGTTGCGCTCCGCCGGCCACGAGGCGATCCGGGTGGTGCGCGGCGACGCTGCCGGCGAGGCGGCAGTGCGGTGGGACCCGGACGCCGGCACCATCGACGTCACCCGCCTCGCCGGGGTGGACGCCGCCGTCAACCTGGCGGGCGTCGGCATCTTCGACCACCGCTGGACGCCGGCTCACAAGGCGGCGGTCGCCGAGAGCAGGGTGCGGGCCACCAGCCTCCTCGCCGGGACCCTGGCTGCCATGCGGCCCCGCCCCGCCGCCCTACTCAGCGCCTCTGCCATCGGCTTGTACGGCGACGGCGACGACGAGCTGCTGAGCGAGGCGAGCCCGTCGGGGGCCGGGTTCCTCGCCGACGTGTGCCGGCGGTGGGAGGCCGCCACGGCACCGGCCGAGGCGGCCGGCATCCGCGTCGCCCACCTCCGCAGCGGCATCGTGCAGTCCAAGGACGGCGGGGCGCTCGCCAAGCAGCTACCCCTGTTCCGCGCCGGGCTGGGAGGCCGCCTCGGCAGTGGGCGGCAGTGGCTCAGCTGGATCTCGCTCACCGACGAGGTCGCGGCGATCCTGCACGCCCTCGGCGACGAGCGGGTGTCGGGGCCGGTCAACCTGGTGGCACCCGGGCCGGTCACCAACGCCGAGCTCACCGCCACGCTCGCCGCCGTGCTCGGCCGCCCGGCGCGTCTGGCCGTGCCCAGGCTGGCCCTCGAGGTCGCCCTCGGCCGGGAGATGGCGCGTGAGATGCTGCTCGCCAGCCAGCGCGTCGAGCCCGCCGTGCTGGGCCGCACCGGCTTCGTGTGGCGCCATCCCCGCCTCGACGAGGCGCTGCGCGCCGAGCTCGGGCGGTGAGCGCCGGCGTCCACCTCGTGATCGTCCACCACGACCAGCCGGAGCGCTGCGCCCGCAGCGCCGACGCCTTCGCCCGCCAGGACGGGATCGCTTCGATGACCGTGGTCGACAGCGGCCGGCGGCCGCCGCTGGGGCTGCCGGCGGGCGCGGAGGTGCTCGGCGCCGGCGGCAACGTGGGGTTCGGGCCGGGGGCCAACCTCGGGCTGCGCCGGTGGCTCGCGGCCGGCGAGGGCGAGTGGGTGGCGGTCGCTCCCCACGACGCCGTGCCGGAGGAGGGCTGCGTGCGCCGCCTCCTCGACGCGGTGGAGGGGAGGGGCGACGCCGGGCTGGTGTGCGCAGAGTTCGGCGAGGCGTTCGACGTCGTGCCGGTGGTCGACAAGGTGATGGGCGGCTACTACCGCCCGGCGCCGCGCCGGACCGGGTGGCAGGACGTCGACTACCCCCACGGGACGCTCCTCCTGGCCCGCCGGGCGATGCTCGACGACGTCGGCTTGTTCGACGAGCGGTACTTCGCCTACTGCGAGGAGGTCGACCTGGCCCTGCGGGCCCGGGCGGCGGGGTGGCGGGTCGGGATGGTGTGGGGGGCGGTGGTCGCCAACGGCCGGCTGCCCGACCAACGCCTCGCCGGCTACCTGCAGCTGCGCAACACCCTCCTGCTCGTAGGGGAGCACTTCGGCCGGCGGGAGGTGCGCGCCCGGCTGATCCTCGCTGCGGCCGGTGCCCTGGCGAGGGCGCTTCGTGAGCCGGCGAGGGCGCTGCCCGTGGGCCGGCTGGAGGCGCGGGCCATCGAGGACTTTCTCCGCCACCGCTTCGGACCGCCGCCCGAGGACCTGCTGCGCCCCGTAGCTTGGCGACCGTGATCTCCGTCGACGTGGCCGTCGTCGGGGCCGGGCCTGCCGGCGCCGCCGCCGCCACCACGGCGGCCCGCCTGGG
>JAJZJY010000458.1 GCA_021809885.1 Actinomycetes bacterium | reverse complement strand
TGGCGTGAGTTTTTCAGGGGTTGGACCTGTGTATTATGGCCTCTGAACTGGGTATTTGTCGTGGCGCACAGGTGTGCAGCACATGGCGGGCTATTTCGGTTCGTGGTTGAGCCGGGCCATTAGCTCCCGGTTGATCTGGCGAGCGGCCTCGAGCTCGTCGCAACGGCGAGCGAGCTCCTCTCGGGTCTCGAAGAGCGTTTGCTCGATCTGTTCGATGTGGGCGGCGATCTTCGGATCCGTGGCGTCAACGCGCCCGTCGGACAGGTCGCTGAGCACCTCTTGGCCGAGAGCTTTGCCGAGGCGACGGCGTAGGGCGGCCAGCTCCGACTGCAAACGGTGGTTGGTCGCCTTGGAGTTTTCGAGATCTGCCCGCAGCGACGCGGCACTCACCCGGGCGCTCGCCATCAGCGCACCGCTATGGCGGTCGGCCACCTCAGCGCTTCGTCGCTCGACCTCGGCCTTGATCTCAGGGTGGTCGTAGACGAAGCGCCGGCTGACCCCGGCCCGACGAGCTAGGGCGGCGATGTGGGGCGGGTCCCCGGAGCAGATCATGGCGTCAAGGGCGGCGAGCACCCGGGCTACTTTGGCAGCCGAGTCGGCCCGACGAAGGCTGATCAGCTGTTCGATCCCGCTACCCACCGCTTCGCTCCTGACGGGCGACGCGCTCGATCGTGGGGAACAGGCCCGGCTGGGCTTGGCGGACCAGGCCGGAGAGCTCGACGGGGAAGGTGGCGCCCAGAGCGGCCCGGTCCTTTCGCAGAGTGGCAATGGCCTCTTCGGCCGCTTCGCGGTCGTTGTCGTCAAGGCTGGCCAGTGCCTCGCTATTAGCCCGCAACAGACGGGTGACGGCCTCGATCTCCTCGTTGGAAGGGGCGGCTTCTCGTCGGGCCCACTCAGCGAGCTGAGGCAACGTGGCACCGAGGCGCTCCCGGTCAGCTAAGAGCTTTTCCAGATAGGCGTGAAGCTCGCTCTGGTAAGAGGGATCGGTGCGGAAGTGCTCGCATCCCATGCACCGGTGCCGGAACGGGCAGGAATGCCCGTCGGCGGCCACATTGGTGGGCTCGGTGCAGATCCCAAAGGGCACAGCAACTTGGCCCACCTGGTCGCGCAGTGCCTCGGCTGTGGTGACGCCGGTTGTGCCGGGCCGGACTGCGCGGCCGAGAGCATCGAGCTGCAGGGGACCCAGGCGGTCCTGGGCCTCTCGTTTGCGTCGCGCCGTTACGCGATAGTAGGTAAAGGTTGTCCGAACGGTGTCGTGCCCGAGAAGCTCCTTCAAGGTGTCGACGGGCGTTCCGGCATCGGCGTGGCGTTGCGAGAAGCTGTGCCGGAAGGCGTAGGGAAATATCGCCTCTCGTGGGAAGGGGATCGGCTCTCCGCTGGCGTCGCGTCCCGGCCCGTCGAGACGAGGCAACGCGTCGACCCAGTTGCGCATGGCCCGCTGCAACCAACCGGTGGGGATCGACTTGGTGCCGTCGGGGTTCTTAGCGGCCCGGGGGAACAACACGAGGCGGTCGGTCGGGGTGTCAGGGAACGCGGCGCGCACCCTGGCCTGCTGGTCCGCGATGATGGCAGCTTCCCGGTCGTGGATGGGCAGGCGGCAGCTAACCTTGTTGACCTTGGGCATGTCATGGACGAGCACCGGGTTGCGCCGGCTCCCAGCGTCAGCGCCCACCTGCTCGTCGTAGTCCAGGCAGGAGAAGGCCAGGCCGCACAGCTCAGCGGTGCGCCGCCCCACTCCGGCCTGCAGCTCCACAGCGGCTCGGGTGCCTGGGCCCGACATGGCTTCGAGCAGCTGGAGGCTCTTCGCATCGAGCAGCTGGGCCATCACCTCCTCGGGTAGGGCCCGCCCGACCTCGTCTCCTTCGCGCCGGGTGGGGCTCGGGTGGTCCCTCCGGCGGAACACGACATCGTCGGGCAAGCCGGTCATCCCCCGTCCGGAGTGGGTGAGGCCGAGAGCCCGGCAGTCCCGGAAGAACTGTGCCGAGGTGTCGACCACCCGGGTCCGCCTGGCCCGCGACAGGCTGCCGGCGGCTTCGAGGCGGGCCAGGCGGGCCAAGAAGCCCTCGACGTCTCGCCGCCCGAGAACGGTGGAGTCCTCGCCTCTGTCAGGGCGGGTCCCGAGATATTCGGAGAACAGTCCGACACCCGACAACGTGGCCTGCACGGTGGATCCGGTCTTGGACACCAACGCCTCCGCCGCCCAGGCCTTCGCCGCTTCTTTGAGCCATGCCTGACTGATCGGCCGGGCCGGGTCACCGCTGTGAGGGTGAAGGCCGTCCTCACCGATGAACGAGAGGTGGCCGCCCTGGCCCCACAGTCGCAAGTCCCACACGTCGCCTTCCTGCTCGCGCACGACGTCGGAGGAGCCCAGAGCTGCCCGGTCGGCAGCGAAGCGCAAGAAGCTGGCGACCGGGCCGCACTTCCCGTTGACGTCGAGGTCGGCCAGGCTCGTGATGCCGTGTCGTCGGCAGTAGTCGGCGGCGCCGCGCAACTCGACGGGTGAGGCATGCCTGCCCTCGGCCAGGCAGCAGCCGATGGCGTAAAGCAGCTCGGTGATCACGGGTTCAGGCAGCCCGCGTAGCACGACACGTCCCCGTCGCTCCCCCCGCCTCGGACTGGCCCGTCGGCAGTATGCCCCCAGGTCCGCTCTACCCTGCTCCCGCCACTCCTTGTCGTGGGCAGCGCACAGTCTGTTTTCAAGATGGGCGGCCATCCGCCCGCAGGAGATCACCGCACAGACCCCGATGCTCGGGCGGGGCAGCGCCGGGGGGAACGACTCGTCCCCGTGAACATAGGCCTCCACACTTTGGCCCCTGATCATGCGCTGGTGGCTGCAGCTCAGGCACAGCCCCCGTGAAGCGGCCGGCCGACTGGCACCGGGGAGCGCGCAGACCAGGCACAAGGCCTCGCCGCTGCGACGGCGGGAGAGCGGTGGCAGCCCTTTGGCGCAAAAGACTGTGAGCTCGCCGACATCGGTCGTCTTGCGGCGCTCGGCGCACCAACTGCACAGACCTTCCGACCGCCGAGCCTCGTTCACGCACCCTTCCACAGCGCAGATGGCGTAGCCGACCAGGCGATGGGCGGGATCGGGGGTAAACACCTGGGTGAGGGGATCCCAGCCGACGCTGACCAAAGCGCCGAGATCCAACGCGGCCTCCAGGCGCTCCCAGGCGGGGGGTGAGTTGTCCGATCTCACCGCCAGAGGCGCCATGGGAAGCGAAGCCGAGGCCATCACTTCGCTCGTTGGCCAGCGCGAAAGTCCAGGGGCCCGAGGCGGTCCACAGCTGCACGGAGAGTGTCAACAGCGGGATGTAGGTAAGCCTCAGTCGAGCGGACCGAAGCGTGACCCAGAAGCTCCTTCACCACATCGATGCCAGCCCCTCTGGCCAGTAGCTCTCCTGCTGTGCCGTGGCGGAACATGTGGGGCGTGACCACTCGCTCCAGCCCGGCTCGACGAGACGCTGCCGCCAGCCACTCCCGCACGGTGCCGTCGCGCATGGGCTGGCCCACCGGAAGGTGGAACAGGTTGACGAACACGAAGTCGCAGTCGTCGGCCTCCCGGTGCGATCCCCGCTCGGCAAGGTAGTGCTCGTAGCAAACGAGTACCTGGGTGGGCACCGGGACATGGCGGCCCCCCGACTTCGCCGCCGCTCCGTTCGGATTGGAGCGGGCCACCACGTGAAGGTGAGGTCCGGGGATGCCACAACCAAGCGCCGTGGCCGAAGGGACCAGGTGGAGGTCGGAGCGTCTGAGGCCGAGCGCCTCTCCAATGCGAAGGCCGCAAAACCACAGCAACACCAACAGAAATCGGTCACGCCAGCACCGGCAGACTCCTAGCAGCTCGACCACTTCGCGTTCGCTCACGGCCGTGGGAGCACCCGGACGACGCTCCCGCTGGCGGTGTCGAGGCCGGGCCACATAACGAACCCCCGATCCATCACGACGCAGCTCGGCGGGCAGAAAGCGGTCGTCTCCCACCTCGTAGAGGGCGGTCAGGACTGACGAGTCCAGCTCGCCTTCGGCCACGGCATGCTTGTAAAACTCCCGGGTGGCGGCAAGAACGTGGTTGATCCGCGAGGAGCTGCGGGGACGGCCCTGTCCTCGGCCTGCGCGCTGCACCGGGGTGATGCGCAGCCACCCCACGAAACCCGCGAGCCCCCGAGCGCCCGCTTCCATGTCTCGGCCCGTCGTCTGGCACCACCCCAGGTACAACGCCAAATCACCGGCGTACGTCCTCGTGGTGCCCTCAGCCCGGTCGAGTCCCATGCGCAAGTGACGCAAGAACGCGTCCGCCGCCGGGACGGATCGATACTCGTCGTCGACCACCGTCCAATAGGCGAGCGTTTCTGTCAGCTCGACACGCAGCGCTCGCACCGCTACCCGTCCCCCACTTCACCGCCGGGACTGCCAGCCCCCGGCGCGCCTGCCACATCATGCACATGACTCACATGGCGCACACTACGCAGAGGGTGTGACGACGAGCCCCCTCAGGAGGCCTCAACAGCAACACCCCCGCACAGGATTGGCACCCCTGAAAAATGGGGATGGAGGCGGACGCCGTCCCCCCGGTGGTGGCTGCCGCGCTCGAGGCGGGCATCAACTTCTTCGACACCGCCGACTCC
>JAJZJY010000457.1 GCA_021809885.1 Actinomycetes bacterium | reverse complement strand
TGGAAAAAACGTACCGGAAACGGAAGCACCCATTTCTTCCCGTACAACACCCTTGGTGCCGTATCCGTTTTTGCCCCTACATCGAGGGTCCGCCACTACCGTTCGGGCGGGCTGCTGGCCATGCGGGCAGGACGGCCTCTGCGGGCCGCCGTGTGGTCTGCGCTCGCGGGCGTGATGGACCCGCTGGGGATGCTGGTGGGTGTGGGAGCCGGGGCGTGGGAACACGGGTCCGCGTCGTCGAGCTCCACCGGCAAACACTGTACGTCATTTATGGCTCCAAGCAGCGGTCTTGGTCGGCCCGGAAAGCCCGGCGAACGCGCACAGGACGCCACGAAGTGGCCGGTCGCCGATTTTGCGACAGCCTGTCGCAAGACGCGCCCAGCGACACCACAGGGGGGCTGGGGGGAAACCGGCGGGCGGCCCGGCGGCTGGCCTTCACGGGGGTTCTGACTTTCTGATCTACTGGCTTTCTGACGGTCTGACACCCAGGAGGAAGTGTGGACGCCACGGCCACTATTCGAGGTGAAGCACCACCTCAGGCCGCAAACCCCCCTCCCCCACTATGACCGGCTGCCCGGGCCTTGGGTTCTGGCTTGCTGACTTTCTGGCTTGCTGACTTTCTGGCTTGCTGACTTTCTGGCTTGCTGACCGGCTGCCCCTCGGTGCGCCGGCGCGCCCGCCACCCGTATCCATCCAACCCGCTAGCACTCAATGAGTGCTCACTGACCCCTCCCTGCCTATGGGGGCGGGGAGGGGCCCCAGGACTACACCGACCTGCCACCGGTTGTTGACATTCTGACTTACTGACTTACTGACCTTCTGACGCCTAAGGATGAGCCCGGGCGCCGACTACGTCCCACACCCCACACACTCAGTGAGTCCTCACTGAGTGTGTGGGTTCACGCACTCATCATCCTCACTACCAGGGGCATCACCAATCCCAGCCTTGACTCAATGATCCCTCATTGCGCTTGCACAGCAGTAGTTGTAGTTGAGGTGAGGTAAAGAACTACTACCCCCTTACCCCCATCGCTCACGGAGCTGCGTCGGTCTCGGTCTGGCCCCGGCGGCTTCGCCGCCGTCAGGGTAAGCGAGGGGCGAACCATCTGGTGTGCCGATGGGGGAGTGGGACCCGTCGCGTCCCGACCATCCCCACATCCACTCTCCATGAATGGTTCACTGGTTCTCGTGCCTATCGATCCCGACGCCATCGCCGAGCTGCGAGACAAGTCCCCCACGTTCGCCGCCCTCGACGCGCTGCACGCCCAGCAGGGCGCCAGCTTCGCCACATGGCTCGTCAAGATCCGCTCGTCAGGCGGGCGCGCCGGCTCCTACACGGCGATCGCCCGGGCGATCGACCGGCACCACGGCGTCGGGATCAGCCCGTCGACTGCTCGGCTGTGGTGCATGGCCCTAGGGATCGACCCGGTCCCTCCCGACACCCCACCTACCGCCCGATGACCACCACGGCGGGCGCGCTACGCCAACCGTGCCGATGGGAACACTGCGGGCGCTCCAGCGCCGGCGCAATCCGCCGCACGGGGGAGACACGCTCGATGGCCAGCAACCCCACCGCCATCGACACCACCACCGCAGGGAGCCCGCGGTGAGGGGCCGGTGGGTCAAGCCAGAGGAGATCACCGACGAGCTGCTCAACGAGCTGCCGATCGGCGCCCGCCAGCTCTACATCTGGCTGCGGAACTACGCAGACGACCAAGGCCTCTTCGCCGACAGCCCCAACGAAGTGCACCTCGCGGTGTTCCCCGGCCACTCGTATCCCGTCGAAGCGTGGATCGATCTCCTCGTCGCCACCGGCAAGCTCACCCGCATGGTCGTGACAACCGGCCGGCATCGAACCAAGCGCGTCGTTTTCGTCAAGAACTTTCCCAAGCATCAGATCATCCAGCGGCCATCGCAACCCAAGTGGGGCTACGTCACCGACTGCGCTCCGATCCCGGTGCCAGCCCTCGATCAGCGCCTGGCGCTGATCGACCGGTACCAGCTACCCGCAGCGGACACCGACTTGGCCCGCGAGTTCCCCCAGCCGACGCGAGTGCCATGCGAGTCCTGCGGCCGACCTGGCGACCTGTACCGCTTCGACCCGCTACGCGGTGCTCATCCTGAGTGGGACGGCACCGTCGCCGCCGCACGGCTCGAGATCGTCACAGCCGCAGACGCCCCAGACGGTGTCGCCGTGCTCTGCCGGGCCTGTAGGGCCAGCCAACATCCGATCGACATCCCGCCGCCCACGGCGCTGTTCGGCGGCGTCGAGATCGAATCGGCAGCAGGCACGCCGACCGCAGAAGAGGCCGCGGCGGCAGAGGCCACGATCACCGAGCTCAACCCCAAGCTCGGGCAGACGACATCCCGGCCACGCAAGCGCCGGCCGGACATCCCAGACGGGGAGATCGTCAAGGTGTTCGAGGCGTGGAAAGAGCACGCCGGGAAGACGAGCCGGGTCGTGCTCGACGAGAAGCGCACCCGTCTCATCAAGAAGCTGCTCGGGTCCTACACCCTCGACGAGGCGCTCCTCGCTGTGGAGGGCTGGAAGTACCACCCGTTCTACAACGGCGAGACCTACGGCAGGGTCTGGTCCGAGCTGCACATTGTGTTGCGCGACGCGCAGCACATCGAGATGTTCCGCGACATCGCCACTGCGGTCCACGACGGACTTCCCCTGCCCGACTTCCACACGGCGAAGAAGCAGGCAGCTGCTGTCGGCGACTTCACCGGCCAACATTCAGGCGTGGGGGAGATGTGAACACCGACACCACCCACCCGCTTCACACCCGGCTCGACCGGCTGATCGCCGACGCCACATCCGAACCGCCGGCCCGCCGGCCGCCGGTCGACCCAGCCGAATCGCTGCTCGCCACGTGGCGCAGCGTGTGCCCCCCGGAGTTCTCCGAAGTGACCTGGTCGACGGTCTCCCTGGCCTCCACCCCGCCGATCCCCCCGAATATCCTCGGCGCGCTCGAGCGGTGGCTCGAGGACCCCGCCGGCAACATCCTGATCTACGGCACCGTCGGGTCCGGCAAGAGCCATCTCGCCGCCGCCCTGTGCCACGAGACGATCCGCCGCCGCCGCCGCCGATGCGACTGGACCAACCTGCTGCGGTTCTTCACCGAAGCGGTCGAGCACCGCCACGACACCATCCGCCGGTATCTCGCCGCCGAGCTCCTCGTCCTCGACGACGTCGCCGCTGGCCGAGCGGAGCTCACCGGCTTCCAGGCCGACCAGCTCTACCTGCTCGTCAACGAACGCTGGGAGCGCCACCGGCCGACGGTCATCACCACCAACGCCGAGCTGAAGACCGCCATGCGCGGCTACGTCGGAGATCGCGTCTACGACCGGCTCACCGACGGCGCCTTGCCGATACGACTTGTCGGCGATAGCCGACGGGGCTCCCAGTGGCGATAGCACACCACACCCCAGCCCGGGCGTTGGTGGCGGCCGCTACCGAAGCCGAACGGAACCTGCTCGCAGCGATGATGCTGTCACGCGATGCGCTCGTTACTGCGCTAGCGCTACATCCCAGCGATTTCTCCGACCATCGGCACCAGGCGATCTTCGACGCCGCAGTCGCCCTGGCAGCGGAAGGGCACGCCGTCGACACTGTCACCGTCGAAAGCAAGCTCGCCGACGCCGGCCAGCTCCTACTCGCCGGCGGCCACGACTACCTCGTCGACCTGCTCGCCACAACCAGCGGGCTCGCCAGCCACGCCGACAGCTACGTGGCGCTCATAACTGACCACGCCCAGGCCAGCCGGATCCGTTCCGCTGCGCTCGCAGCGGTCGACCAGATCGACAGCGGTGTCGACCCGGCGGCCGCCTACGCCACCCTGGCTGAAGCCGCCATCGACCGACACCAGGCGAGCATCACCACCATGGCTGAAGGCCTCGACCGGGTCGTGACCCTCCTCGAGACCGACAGCGCAGCGAACCGCATCCCAACATCGCTTCCCGATCTCGACCAGGTGCTCCTCGGCGGCTTCGCCGCCGGCCAGCTCGCGATCTGCGGAGCCCGCCCAGCGACCGGCAAGTCCGCGTTCGCCGGCGGCGTCGCGTTCGCCGCGGCCCAACACGGCCACCCGGTTCTCTTCGTGACCGCCGAGATGTCCGTCGAGGAGCTCATGGTCCGGATGCTGTCTCGCATCTCCGGGATCCCCTCCGAACTCATGACCGCCAGCCGTGGCCCCGACTCGTTTTCGAAAGGCGAATGGACCAAGCTCGCCGAAGCGATGTACACGCTGGAGCACCTGCCGATCTCCTTCATCGAGGCGTCCCCGACGGTCGCTGAGATCCGAAGCCGGGTCCAAGCCCGCACGATGACCGGCCAGACACCCTACGAACTCGTCGTCATCGACTACCTGCAGCTCCTCACCCCGGCGGGCCGCCGCAACGCAAACCGACAAGAGGACGTCTCGGAGATGTCCCGAGCCCTCAAACGGCTCGCCATGGATGGCCACGTCGCCATCTTGGCGTTGTCCCAGCTCTCCCGGGCGCTCGAGCTGCGCGCCGACAAACGCCCGATCCTCGCCGACCTGCGCGAATCCGGCTCACTGGAGCAGGACAGCGACATCGTCATGTTCCTTCACCGCCCCGAAATGTACGAACCTGGGCTCGA
>JAJZJY010000456.1 GCA_021809885.1 Actinomycetes bacterium | reverse complement strand
TTGATCGCCGGGCTCGTCCCGAGAGCGCAAGGCGTCACCGACCCCGACATGACAAGAGCGTTGGCCGAGCGGGACCGGGCGATGGAAGACCGCGCCCGCACCTTGGCCGAGCAAGCCGTCGAGGCCTGCCACGGCTGGGCGCAGCGCCTCGGTGCCCCGCCGTCCGACCCGACCCGCCGGGAGCGGTGGATGCAAGAAGTCTCGACTGTCGCCGCCTACCGGGACCGCTGGCACATCACCGGCCGGCGCGCCATCGGCGCCGAGGGCGATGTGCGCAGCATCGAGCAAAAGGGCCAGCGCCAGCGAGCGCAGGCCGCAGCGGAACGAGCCGTCGCCATCAGCCGGGCCGAGACCGACCCACAGCAGAGCGGTCCCGGCCCGGAGGTAGAGGTCAAGGTGCAGAGGGGAGTCGAACGATGAGCAAGCGCAAGGAAGCCAAGGCTTTGGCCCGCTGGGAGCACGACACCCGCCAGTGGGCCATCGACACCGGCCGAGACCTCGCCCTCGACCTCTACTACGACCGCACCCGGGCTGCTCGCCCCTACGCCGTCGGGGTCGTCCTCGACCCCGACGAGAAGGTCTGGGCCGAGGTCCCCGTGCGATTCAACCTCGACTGGACTCCGCCCGCCAAGCCCGGCGAACAAGCAGCGCCGGTCATCCGCCCCTGGCTGGTCACCTCGGGGCGGGTCGTCGGCCGCCTAGCCGACGACCGCCTCCACGGCTACCGCTGGGAGAGTGCTGTCGGGGTGCGGGTCGATCTTGCCATCGGTCGGGAGGTCGTCAGCTTGGACATCGAAGGCCAGCCGACTCTGGTGTGGTCGGGGCCTGGCGTCGCCCCGATGGCCGTGGCCGCCATCTTCCACCTCTACGGCCCCGCTTCCATGATCGAGCACCCCGGCCTGGCCCCACTCCGAGTTCCCATCGACGTATCTGCGGAGCGTCCTGAACCGCCCGGCCCAGCCAGCATCGACCCGCCGGCACCATCTCCCTCACCGGACCTCTGAGGGACATCGGGACGACCCAGGGCGGGATGTAGCCGCCCGCGAACGGCTTCGGGATCATCAAGCCGCTGCCGCCAAGGTGGCCGCCGCCCATTCCGCGGCGCTTGCACGGTTGGAGACCGCTACCTCCCGTCGCGCCAAGGTTGTCGCTCGCGAAGATGTCCTCGTGGCTACTGCTGCCGCCAAGGTGGCCGCCGCCGTAGCCGAGTTGGCCCGCGTCATGGGCGCCGAGGTGGCCGCGGCGATCCTCGATCTGAGCAAGGCGGAGGTGCGTCGCATCACCAAGGAGACACACGCTTAATCCTGCGGCCTGTTGCCCAGTGGGTCGAGCCAGCCCGAGCTGGGCTCTCTTTCTCGGGTCCGCCGGCTTGAAGTTACTAGTTAGTGAGTAGTAATCTACGTTCATGGAGCGCCGTCGGAGGATGAGTGGGCCGGACCGCAGACAGCAAGTCCTGCGGATCGCGGCGGAGGAGTTCGCGGGCGGCGGCCTGCACGGCACGTCGACCGAGCTGATCGCCCGACGTGCGGAGATCACCCAGGCCTACATCTTCCGCATGTTCGGGACCAAAAAGGCCCTGTTCCTCGAGGTGATGGTCGCGGCATTCGATCGCATGACCGAGGGGATGCGCGGCGCCGCCGGTTCCAAAGCCGGGCTCGATGCGCTCGCCTTGATGGGTGCGCAGTACAACGAGATGCTGGCCGACCGGACCTCGCTGCTCTTGCAGCTCCAGGGCTTCGCCGCCTGCGGCGACCCCGAGGTTCGCGACGCCGTGCGCGACAGCTTCGGGCGGATGTGGCAGACGGTCGCCGAGACCACCGGGCTCGACCCGGTGACGATCAAGGGGTTCCTCGCCTTCGGCATGCTGCTCAACAACGGTGCCGCCCTCCAGGTTGCCGAGCTGGACGAGCCGTGGGCGAAAGGCGTGCGGACTCGTATCCGTCCTGGCCTGTTCGATCACATCACCTCCCAGACGAACCGGTGAGCATCTCGTCAAGCCGCTCCGAGCCGCGGTTGTTGGTCCCCTCGCTGCTGCTCATAGCCTTGGTCGTCGCCGCGGTGGGCAGCCTTGGGGCGCCCCTCATCACCAGCGTGGCAACCACGTTCCACGTGTCGCTTGCCAGCGCGCAGTGGACGCTGACCATCACCCTGCTCAGCGGCGCCATCGCGAATCCCGTCCTCGGCCGCTTGGGGGCTGGTTCTCATCGCCGTGGCACCATCCTCGCCACGCTGGCGGTCGTCGTGGCGGGCAGCGTGCTCACCGTCGCGCCCTTCCCCTTCGCCTGGTTGCTCGTCGGCCGGGGTGCCCAAGGCGTCGGTCTGGGTCTGACCGCGCTCATGATGGGCGTGGCCCGGGACCATCTACCCGAGGACCGGGGGGCAGCAACGATCGCCCTGGTTTCGGTGGCGTCCACCATCGGTATCGGCGTCGGCTACCCGCTCGCCGGCTTGCTCACCGAACTCGGCGGCGTGCGCGCTGCCTACGGGCTCGGGGTGTTCGTCACGGCAGTCGCTTTCCTGGCCGCCTGGCGCAGCATGCCCGTCCCGCCCGTTGGGCGCTCTGCTCGGGTGGACGTGCCCGGCGCGCTGCTCCTTGCGGGAGGACTGTTCCTCGTTCTTCTCCTCGCCAGCGAGACCAGCCTGTGGAACCGACACCTCGGCCTCGCGGTGGCTCTGGCCGCTCTCGCATTGTTGCTCTTCTGCGTATGGGCGGCCGTCGAACGCCGTGCCAAGTCGCCCCTCGTCGATGTCCGGCTGGTACGATACCGAGCAGTCGCCGGAGCATACGTTGCGATGCTCGTTGGCGGGGTTGGCATGTACCTCCTGCTGACCCTCATCACGCGTTACGCGCAGACGCCGCGCCGTGCGGGCTACGGCTTCGGGCTCACCACCTTCGTCGCCGGTCTCGTCCTCGTTCCGTTCTCCCTACTGGGCTTCGTCGCCGCCAAGCTCACGCCTCGTCTCCGCGAACGGATCGGCGCGCCCTTACTCCTGGCCGGCAGCGCCATCGTCGTGCTCGCTGGCTTCGTACTCTTCGCTGTCGCCCGCTCGAACCTTGCCGAGTTGCTGGTGTCGATGGCGATCCTCGGCTTCGGTGTCGGGAGCTTCTCCGCCGCGATGCCCGCAGTCATCCTGGCCGTCACCCCAAAGAGCGAGACGTCGAGCGCGATGAGTTTCAACCAGGTCGTGCGCAGCGTCGGGTTCTCCTTCGGAAGCGCCGTCGGCGGCCTGGTGCTGGCCGCACGGACCGACACCGGCCATCTCTTCCCGACCGACGGCGCCTACACGACGGCGGCATTGATAGGCATCGCGGCGATGGCGGTCTCGGCGATGACGAGCATCGCTCTGGCCCGCCAACATGCATCCAAGACGGAACCCACCACGACCCCGTGGGGCACACGCCCTGAGGGCCAGGGCGGATCGAGCCAATGACTGACATCGACTCAACCAATACCGAACGACGGTTCCTGGCGCGAGCGATCCGGCCGTCCCCACGGTCCGAACCAGCAACCTCAGCCCGTGGCTGTTGAGGACTCGCACGCCGCTCGCTACGACGCCCTGCGCCGCTCGGCGTTCGCCGCACTGCCCGAGCCCGAGCTGCGCCGGTTGGTCGAGGAGGTCCACGAGTCCCGTCTGCTGGCGGGGCACCTGCTCTACGACCCGGAGGTCGCCGTCGTCGCCACCGGTCTGGTGCGGGCCTTCATCGGGGACGGCACCGGCCGCCAGGTCACCGTCACCTACCTCCGGCCAGGCGCCACCCTCGCCTTGGCGTACCTGGCCGGCCGGCGCTATCCGACCGCGTTCCAAGCCATCGAAGACAGCCGGCTCGTGGTCGTGGGCAATGAACGCGCCCGCCGGCTTCACGAGACGCACCCCGCGCTCGGTTGGGCGACGATCCGGGAGCTCAGCGCTCGGCTCGATGACCTCGAAACTGAGCTGGCTTACTTCGCGTTCGGCCAGCTCCGCCAGCGTCTCGCCTACCACCTGCTCGCTCTCACCGCCGGACAGGACGGCCCATCCCGGCCGGTTCACCTCGCCCACCTGGCCACGGCGGTCGGCAGCTCCCGAGAGATGGTGAGCCGCACCCTCGCACCGCTCGGTGTCGATGGCACCCTCCGCACCGACCCGGCCGGGGTCACCGTCACCGACCGCCACCAGCTCCGTGACCACGCCAACCTGGACTGATGAGTGGGAGGACGCACGATAGCTCGGCGGCGGTCGGGGTGGGAGCGGTAGCGTAGTGACATGCCTCGTCACCCAGCCGACGTGCCTCCCGGTTCGACCGTTGTCGTCACCAACCCCGATGAGGACTGCTCGGCAGAGGCATTCCGTGCTTTCCTCGACGAGTTGCAGGCGGGCCCCGAGCCTGAGCTGGACAGCCTCGAGGCCGCCGAGGCGGTACGCGAATTGCGAGACGACGCCGGGGCGTGACGGCCGTCGTCATCGACGCGTCCGTCGGGGTCGAAATCGTCGCTGAAACTCGTCGCGGTCGAGCCTTGGCCCGACTCATACCGGCGGGGTCCGAGGGATGGGTCCCAGAGCACTTCTACGCCGAAGTCCTGGCAGTCCTGAGACGACGATGCCTCATCGAAGGCAAGCTCACCGATTCACAGGCCACCGCCGCAGTCAGCCGGCTCGCC
>JAJZJY010000455.1 GCA_021809885.1 Actinomycetes bacterium | reverse complement strand
GCAAGCGGCGGGGATCGGTTCTTCGGTGACGATCTGGTTGTTTCCCGGTTGGGCCGGGGAGGCGATGAAGAGGTGGTGGGGTCCGATAGCCAGCACCTCGTCGTTGGCCCCGGAGAGGACGATCGGAGCCAAGATGTCACCGGTGGCCGGGTCGACACACGCGTTCCTGGTGGGACCCCCTGCGGATTGGGTGAGCCACACGAGGTCGCCGACCACGCGGGCCTCGATGCCGTTGGTGCCGGTCACACAGGTCCTGGTGCTCGAACCTTCGTGGCAGGTCGGCTCGATCGGCGCCAGCGGTGCCAACCGATACTGCTGCACGTAGCCCATCATGCCGGTGGCCTCAGAGACCCAGGCCGTGCCGTCGATCACGCCACCGACCACAGGTGTGGACACGCCGCCGAGTGGGGTGCTGGTGGCGAGAAGGGCTCCAGTGGTCGGGTTCCGCCGCTCGATGGTGCCGGTCCCGCCGCCGACGGCTTCGCCGACGACCAGCACGGTGCCCGCCGCGTTTGCTGCCACCGACGATGACGTCGCATCGCGCATCGAGACGCTGGCGGTGAGGTGGCCGGAAAGCAACGACACACGCTCTAACCGGGCCCCTGCGGCTACCCAGAGGTTCCCGGCAGCCACGGCCAGCGACGCGCCGCCGGCAGTGGACGGTAGGAGAAGCCGGCTTCGAACCTCGAGCGTCTTTGGGTCGAGACGCCACAGCAACCCTGGGGCGCGAGGAAGGAACCCTGGAGAGCTCGTGGTCACCCACAGCGAGCCGGCTGCTGCCAGCGCGAAGGAGAACGCACCGTCAAACTGCCGCACGGCTTCGATGTGCCCATCGCTTCGATCGACTCGGGCGAGCTTGGTCACGATAGGTGCTGAGCCTGGTCGCGACACCAGCCAATCAAGAAAAAGCCCCACCGCAGTGTCTGCTACCTCGGGCTCGACCACATGGCTCCACGCCAAGTGCCCTGGAGCAGACGAGACGACGGTTGGCGGCGAGGTCGCCGACACGCCTATTCGCGTGCTCGACGCCGGCGTGGAACCGCGGGACCCCGGAGACGTTGGCGCCGAGGTCGTCCTTCGCGTCGTGGTGCAGCCCGCCAGTACGACAGCGACGACCGCGGCAGTGATCACCCATCTCGTCCCGGCCAAGCTCCCCCACCTCTTTGTACAGCGGCACCATCCGTCGTGATCGCAGGCGGCGGACCCGGTGCCGTTGTCTCTGGTTCGTAGCGATGCCATCGTGCGACAATGACGCTCGAACTGCGTCAGTCCTTGCACAGCTCACCGGCTTCGGCTCCCGGGTTCACAGAACGATCCTTCAGGCGCCGCCGACAACGAACCGGCGAAAGCTCAGGGGTCAGGCGGACCGCGGGTTTGACTTGCGCTGGCTCGTCTTACCGCTGAAGGTCACACCAGTGTTGTGCAGAAAGCGTTCGTTTGCTGACAACCGCCGCCGCGGTCACCGGGTTTGATCCGGCCAGCTGAGCCGTACTCGTCCGCGCGTCGCACGTGCGATCTCTGTGGCGGGTTTCAGGCGTATTTCGGTCATCCCCGAAAAGGAGGGCCGAGGGATGGAAGCTGGTGACAGCTTTGTTACCAGCACCCCGTGTGGGATGAAACTCGCCCGCGAGTGGCTCGACCTCGTGCAGGCGGGCTGCTGCACCGTCGCTCTTATCGGGACGCGCGGTCACGCGCCACGAGCGGACGGCTCCGATCCCGGGCAATAGACTCTGCTGAGTGAGGGGCATCATGGTCCTGGTCGCTGCTGTTCTCGGTGTGATTGGCATCGGGGTCGGCGCGCTCGACGCGGGAGTCGCCGCTCTTGCAGGGCCGCTGCCGACGCCTCGACCCCGTCTCAGCTCGGTCAACCTCCCCGTGCGCTACAGCTTCCTCGCCATCAGCAGGACGGGTTCGTCCCTTAGGATCAGCGGCCTCGACGTCCCTTCCGCGGACACGAACCCGTCTCCCAGCGCGAGGTGCGTCTCGGCAGCGGTCGACAGGGCGACACTGCGCCTCAGCGGGTTCGAAGTCTCCTCCTGTCGGGAGGGGGGCAGCAAGTCGCCGTTCTTTGTAGTCGAGTCCGCGACCTACACCAATCACGCGACAGCGCGCATCGCCCACCTGGACAAAAGAACGTCGCGGATCATCCTCGGGCCGGTCGTGATGACGTGGTCCGACGCGTCGGACACCCACCTGCAGGTGATCGTCGGCGACGGCTCGCTCTGGCTGTTCGACGCGGCGACGACGAGAGGCTCGGAGGTCGTGCGTGTATCGGAGCGCACCGGCAAGGTTGACAACACGATCCCGATCCCAGGGGGCCTCGACCGCCCGATACTTGCCACCGACGCCGACGGGCTCTGGATGGGCGTCGCCACGAACGGTGGCTACGCGCCGGATCTTGCCGGCTCGCCCATCTACCACATCGCCGTCGGCTCGAACGTGGCGACGATCGTCTTCACCGGCGGGCACGCGACCTTCTGGATGGTCGCCTCGGGACACACGCTCTGGGACGACGTCGCGACGATATCGACGCCAGGCGGCCAGCTAACCCAGACGATCTGGCGTTTCGACGGACCGAAGGCTCGACGGGTCTTCCACACAAGAACGGTCCTTCCCTTCGGCGTCAGCGTTGTCGGTGACAAGGCCGAAGGGCTCTGGACCGTCGCGTCGCAGCTGCCGCGAGGAGTCGGCCCGAACGCGGACACCGGTACGAACTGCACGAGACAGCCCGTGGTCGTCGCTATAAATCCGGACACCGGTCGCCAGCGCGTCGTGGCGACACTTCCGCCGGGATCGGCGGGACGGGGCTTCGACTGCCAGTCCCAGGACCTCGGAGTCGGGCAGGGCGTCATCGCCGGCGGCAACCTCTACCTCCTCGATGACGTGACCGGCGCCGGTGGTGGCGCGTACACCAAGCTCTTGCGCATCCAGCTCTGAGCGCCAGAGCGCGACCAACCGACTCACCGATCTCCCGGCCGTCGTCGGCTCGGCCACGACGAGAGTTCCAGTTCCGACGGCGACCAGCACCGCGACGTCGAGCGTATCGAGACCCTCCACGCTGTCATATTGGAAGACGGCGGAACCTTCGCCACGCCAGCACAGCAAGCCGACCCGCAGCGCTCAGCTCGATGCTGCGCGACAAGCTCTGGGCCCGCGAATGGTCGAGGCGGTGGCTCAGGTCACCTCACCTCAGCCAGTCTCGTCGGCGACGACCCAACGCGGCCCGATGCCCGCTGCCCGATGTCCGCCTGAATACTCTTGTCACCGATATATCCGTGCAGTTAGTATGGGATGGTGCCAGACGGGGCGATGCGCGAACCGACGTTCCTCATCTTGACTGCACTCGCGGCTGAGCGGCTGCACGGCTACGGGGTGATGCTCACGGTGGAGTCGCTGTCGGGCGGTCGGGTGCGGCTACGTCCGGGCACCGTCTACGGCGCCCTCGATCGCCTAGAGGCTGACGGGCTCGTCGCCCCAGATGGCGAGGCGCTAGAACAGGGTCGGGTGCGGCGCTACTACCGCTTGACAGCCGACGGCAAGAGAGCGCTCGCCGCGGAGACAGAGCGGATGGCGGCAAATGTCCGCTGCGCGCGGGAGCGCCTCGCCGGCCCGGGTCCCCGGGAACAGGGGTGGGTGCTGTGATCCCCGAAGACCCGGCCCACATCGGCGAGATCGGGGGCGACGACCCAGATGCAAAGACCACAGCTACGCGGCGCGCTGCTAGGACCTACGAGCGCCAGTGCTGGCGTCTGCTGGCGGCGTTCCCTTCTGAGTTCCGTCGAAACCGGGGCGACGACCTCGTGGCGGCCCTCCTCGACGACGCCCCGGGGGCATCGAGGGTCTCCCTCCGCACCGCCGCCAACCTGGTGGCGACCGGAACCCGGATGCGGGCCCGAAGGGCCGGGGCAGACCAAGGCATCCGCCGATCGGCAGTAAGTGGTCTCGACCTGGCCGCTGTGGCCGGGCTCGGCTTACAGGCTGCGCTCGCCACGGCGAGCGCGGTCTTCTTCCTCGAGCACCGGGTCATCTTCTACCTTTATCTTCAGCACACGGACTACCCGGGCCTCGCGGGCTACCTCTCGCCGGACACCGTCGGGCACTGGATCGGAGCTGACTTCCCGGCCACCTGGATCGCTCTCGCGGCGATCTGGGTCGTGGCCCTCGCCGCCGCGGTGCGGGGCCATCTCCGAGGGGCCGCAGTCCTGAGCGTCCTCGCCACGGCCTACCCCTTGGCCGTGCTCGCTGTCAGCCTTCACGCGCAATCGGCCATTTCGGCGCGGATCAGCTGCTATTTCTCGGGCCCCCATCTGTCGCACAGCTCTGGCCTGAAGGTCACGAGCGTCATGGACGTGAAGAGCTCCCCGTGTTCGCCAGCCCAGATACGGGCGCTGGTGTTCAACACCCGTTACGGCCAGTTCGTGTCCACGGCGGCCATCTTGGCCATCGCCGTCGTGGTGACCGCCGTCGTCATCGTCACCGCCTGTCGCCATCGCCAAGGGGCGCGGCGGAGTTGGTGGTGGCTGGCAACAGCAGGTGGCCTCGCTCTTATATTCGTGGCTGTCGGCGACGGTCATCAGCTCGGCTCGGGGTATCTGACCTCGGGCGGCGCGATGCCCTGGTCCCCGTCCCAGGCTGGCGTGATGACGGCG
>JAJZJY010000454.1 GCA_021809885.1 Actinomycetes bacterium | reverse complement strand
CTGCCGGAGCCGATCCCTGGAAGCGACATGTGTCATGACGCCGTCCATTCCGGATGGGTGCGCCATGCAGGCTCGGCGTGGCGCCGCTGCGGATGGGTCTCGTGGAACAATGCGAGGAGCGCAACCCCCGAGAGCCCGAGGAGAGCGACTCCGGCCCAGATTGCAGCGCTGATCCCGGCGGCCCCCGCGATTGCACCGAGGACGAGAGGGCCGACCGCGTAGCCGCCGTCGCGCCACAGGCGGTAGACGCCCAGGGCGCCCCCTCTCCAGGTTGGATCCGCTGTGTCCCCGACGGTGGTGATGAGGTTGGGGTAGGCCAGCGCCATGCCCAGACCCATGAGGGCAGCGCCTGCGAACCAGGCGCCGTGCGCGGCGGTGGCCACGAAGAGAGCGAGGCCACTGGCGATGAGGAACGTACCGAGGGTGATGGGGAGCTTGCGCCCGATCCGGTCGGCGAGCGCGCCGGCGGCCACCTGGCCGAGGCCCCAGACCCAGGCGTAGACGCCGACGAGCACGCCGACCTCTGCGAGGGAGATGCCCCGACGGCTCAGGTAGAGTGGGAAGAAGGCGGCCACGAGGCTGTCTGCGAACTTGTTGAAGAAGCCCGCCTGGCAGACCGCGAGCATAGAACGATCGTGCCAGCTCATGTAGGTGGCCAGCCGTCGCAGGGGTGGGGCTGACCGCCGGGGCTGGGTTGCCTGCTCGGCAGGCGGGACGTCGGCCGGGCCGCTGCCCGGCCTCGCCGAGGATTCGGAACGGGCGAAGTGCACCGTCTCCTTGGCCGGTCCGAGCGTGACCAGCGCACCGAGCACGACGACACCCAGAGCGAGGACGTAGGGGGCCGGGCGTAGGCCGTAGGAGGAGACGAGGAGCCCGGCGGCGAACCCCCCGAGCCCGACGCCAACGTAGCCGGCCGACTCGTCGACCCCGACGGCGAGTCCCCGGTTGGTCGGGCCGACGAGATCGATCTTGGCGGTGACCGACATCGTCCAGGTGAGCGCCTGGTTCACCCCCAAGAAGAGATTGGCTACGATCACCTCCCACCAAGCGGTGGCGAAGATGATGAGAAGGGCATACGGAACGGCGAACGCCCACCCGGCAAGGAGGATTCCCTTCCTGCCCCGCCGGTCCGACAGGCGCCCCGAGACGAGGTTCATCACCGACTTCACCGCGCCAAACGCCGAGATGAAGCTCACGGTGGTGAGGATCGAGGTGATCCCGAAGGCGCGGTAGGCCAGTGGGGGGAGGGCGACGCGCTCGACACCGATCGTCATGCCGACGAGGAGCGTGACGGCGGTGTAGAGGGAGAACTGCCACCAGTTCTCCCGAAGCCCGAGGCGCGCGCTGGCCGGCGCTTCCATGCCGGTCACTGGTCGTGGTCGAGGGCGGCCCAGCCCTCCCAGCCGTCGTCGACCACGACGAGCGATCCGAATCCGGCGCGTTCGAGCAGGCTCGCACCAAGGGTCGCGCGGTAGTCGTGCCCGCAGTGCACTGCGAGCGGCACACCCCTGGGCAACTCGGGTGCTGCGCCGGGGATGTCGTGTACCGGGAGGTTGACACTGCCCGGCACGTGCCCAGCGTGCCACTCGGCAGCTTCTCGCACGTCGACGACGGAGAGCAGTTCGTCGGCGTCCAAGCGGTCGGCGAGGCCGGCCGCAGTGACCGTCTCGTAGGCACTGATCGGGCGTCCCGCTCCCCGCCAGGCGCCGGTGCCGCCGTCGAGACAGCCGATGACGCGGTCGTAGCCGATGCGGGCCAGCTGGCGGGATGCTTCTCGGACTTGGCGATTGCCCTCGGATCCCGAGTCAGCAACCAGGGCGAGTGGGCGCTCTGGTCCTACCAGCCAGCCCACCCAACCCGAGACGTTGCCCTCTGCACCCGCGGCGATCGCGTCGGGGATGTGGCCAGCTCGGAAGGACGCTGGTGACCGGATGTCGACGACGAGGGCCCCCTGGGCGAGCCATCGGTCTAACTCATCGACGTCGAGCGTAGGCGGCAGCGGTGGTTGCGGCCCGAGCAGCGGCGCGCCAACTTGGTTCAGGTTGCGCATTCGAGCGTAGTAGGCGGGATAGGGCCCCGCAGTGAGCGCCCGCGCCACGAACTGGCGGGACGAGCGAACCGCGAGCAGCGGGTTCGTTGCTCGTTCGGCACCGATCGTCGTCGTGAGCGCCGTCCCCGCCCCGGCCGCGCAGAACGACCCGCCACCATGGGTCGGGTATACGACCACGTGGTCGGGGAGCTCCAGGATCCGGCTCTTGAGCGAGCGTTCCAAGTCGTGGGCGAAGCGCCAGGACAGCGCCGGGCCGAACAGGTCGGTCCGCGCGGCGGTGCCGACCATGAGGGCACCTCCCGAGAAGATCGCTTGGGGTTTACCCGAAGGGTCCAGAAGGAGATAGGCGACGTGCTCGGGGGTGTGCCCCGGTGTGGCCAGGACCCGCAGGCGCCAGGTGCCGACCTCGAGCTCATCGCCGTCTGAGAGCCGTTCGTAGGGGTAGCGCAACGAGGCGTCGCCGCTCGCGCCGAGGTGCGTACCGCTGGCTGCGACGAGCTCCCGGGCGCCGGAGACGAAATCGTTGTGCACATGGGTTTCGAGGGCCCAGGCAAGCTCGGCGGAGGAGTGGGACACGATGTCGAGGTACTGGCCGATGTCGCGCACCGGGTCGACTACGACGGCCACGCCTGTATCCGGCTCGATGAGGACGTGCGCGGCATTGCCGAGCTCGATACTGCGCAGCGAGCGGATTTGGAACCCCATGGTGCCCTCCCCGGCCCTCCGACGGATCACCGCCGCACGACTATCATACGATCACTTGAGTATAGCAATGCGAGCCGAACTTGGTGGCATGCAGCCAGCGCACTTCCTGAGTGTTGGGTCGGGAGCGTGCGGTGCGCCATGGCCGCGGCGCTGGGTTCAGTGCGCTGCGCTCGACCTGCGCCGGGTCACCCTCGTGCCGGCCCGCGCACTGCTCGGCAGCTCACCCGGCCCGTCGCCGACGGCGACGGGCAAGCCAGCGCGGCGCCATTCGGGGAAGCCGTCCTCGAGGCGCTGAGCGGAGAAGCCCGCCCGTCTCAGAGCGCGCACGGCCTCGGGCGCGAACACGCAGTATGGGCCGCGGCAGTAGGCGACGACGTCGACATCGGGGGGTAGCTCGTCGAGCGCGTCGCCGAGTCGGCCGAGAGGGACCGATCGGGCGCCCGGGATATGCCCGGCGCGGTACTCCGCTACCGGTCGCACGTCGAGGACGCTCACCGTCCCCGATCGCAGGCGATTGAGCAACTCTGTACGGTCGATGCTCTCCAGCTCGTCGACGGGTCCGAGGTAGGCGGCGGTGAGGCGGCCGAGGTCGTCTCGCTCGGACGCAGCGACGGTCCGAAGCGTTGCCCACAGCTCTTCCACCTCTGGTCCCGCTAGGCGGTAGTAGATGCGGATGCCGTCGCGCCGGGCGCGGACGAGGCCAGCTCGGGCGAGGGTGCGCAGGTGGTGTGAGGCGTTCGCAATACTCTGGCCGATCTCGCCTGCCACCTCGTCGACCGAGCGCTCGCCTTGGGCCAGCAGGTCGACGATCTCGACGCGCCTAACGGCCGAAAGCGCGCCGGCTACGTCGGCCAGGGCGTCGAACAACGACGACTTCGCCTCCCGGGAACCCGGGAGAGTCCCTGTAGGGGGCTCCGATGCTCTGGCCTGCCCGTTGATCGCTCGCACGATCGTTTGATCGTAGCCCGACGGCTGTCCTTGGTCGGCGCGATCGTGGCCATTGGGCAGGGCTGACCTCGCGGGTGCGCCCACAACCTGCCCACGACCCGCCCGCGCCAGCGGTCGGCGAGCCGTGCGAGGAGCAACTCGATCCCGACGCGGCGCTCTGTGCGAGGTCGGCCTCGCCCACGACCGGAACGATCAACGCAGCGCCTACGTCCTCAACATTGGCCCGTCGGGGACCATCACCACCGAGACTCAGCGGTTGGCGCCAAGCTGTGGCTCATAGCACGCTCCGTGCCGGTGTGTCATCGCACGGAAGCCTCCTTCGAAGGTTCGACTGGGAGTGGAGGGCAGGGGCAGGGCACCGTCGGGGCCTACAGGCTGCTGGGGAAACTGACCGGTCGGGGTGCGACGATGGGGGTGCCGACGTCGAGCTGGATGGCTTCGTGCGAGGTGAGCGGGATGGCATCGAGCGGCTGGGTCCAGCGCCGGCCGTTGACGTAGGCGGTGACCGGGCCGGTGGCGGGGCCGACCTGGCGGCTGGTGAGGGGTTGACCCCAGATCCCGAAGAACTGGCCGAGCACGAAGGTCCGTCCGGCCGGGGCTTCGATGTGGATGATGCCGTCGGAGGCATGGGTGTGGAGCCAGTACAGGCAGTCGGAGACACCGTCGGCGAAGGGCCCGTGGGGGGTTTGGGCGACCTGGACTTGTCCGACCATGCCGACCCCGAGGGGGATGGAACGGGGGTGGCCGTCGACATAGACGGCGAGATGAGAGTGGATGTGAGTGGCGACCTGCTCGCTGGAGCCGCACTGCACGGCGTAGGGGGTGGCCTTGGCTGGGGGAATCGCCCCGGCGGGGGCGAGGGCGGGGCCGGCTTCGAGCGGGACACCTTCGGGGCCGGGGCGTCCTTGACTGCCTGAGCCGCCGGCGCTGATCGCAATGGCACCCGCG